>NZ_JBHYZV010000082.1:13015-31055 GCF_042753905.1 Streptomyces sp. NPDC059248
CCTCCCCCCCCGCCCCCCACCCCCACCCACCCCACCCCCGTTTTCTCCGGCCGGTCCGGCAGATGGCGCGCAGGGCGGCTCGCCGCTCGGCCGCGGGGCGCCTTCGTGCTGCTGCCGGGGTTGCCGGGCCCTTCAGTCCTTCAGCCCTCCGGTCTTCCCGTCCTCCGGTCCTGCCGCCCTCCCGTCTTCCTGTCCTCCGGTCCTGCCGTCCTCCAGTCCTCCCGTTCTCCGGGTGTTCCGGTTGTCCCGGTTACGGGGTGGCCGGGTCCCCGCGGGTGGTGGGGGGTCGGTCGTGCCGGGGTGGTGCGAGGGGGAGGAGTCGGCTGTGGGGGCGGCGGACGAGGGAGAGCGGGTTCAGATACTCCGTGCCGCGGAGGAGCCCCCAGTGGAGGCAGCTCACCGGGCAGTGGCGCGGGGCGGCGGAGAGCCGGGCGACCGGGGTGCCCGCCGTGACCCCGGTGCCCGTGGGGAGGAGGGCGTCCACCGGTTCGTAGGTGACGCGCAGGGGCGGGGTGCCGGTGCCGTCGAGGGTGAGGGAGAGGACTCCGCGGCCCGCGATCCGGCCGGCGAAGTGGATCCGGCCGGGCCCGGGGGCCCGTACCGGGGTGTCCGGCGGGGCGGCCAGGTCCACACCGCGGTGGCCGGGGCCGTAGGGCGAGGCGGGGGGATCCCAGCCGCGGAGGATCCGGGGCCGGGGAACGGGCCACCGCCGGTCGTCACCCCGTGTGACCGCGGCGCCCGTTCCGGAGGGCGTCGGCGTGGTCGGCGGGACGGAGGCGGGCGCCGCCGCCGAGGGCGGTGACGGTGAAGTGGTGGACAACGGCCCGGACCCGGTGGTCACGGAAGGTGACAGCAGGGCCGGGATCAGGGCGAGCACGGTCGTGGTCGTGGACGGCATGGGACGAGGATGCGCCGGAGAAGGGAATCCGGGGGATCATGGTGGGGATCTGTGGACGGGGGACGGGTTGTGGACAACGCCGTCACCCGGCACCGCCGGGGTCCCGTACACTTCTACTGGCGATCCGGGTCACCGGGTCGACTTCGCACGCCCCGCCACCGCTCACCCCTCTGGGGTCGGTGGCCGCGCCTCTCGGTCCTTCGTGGCAGGCGCGCCGGGGCGTCAGGACACCAACCGAGAATTCAAGGAGATACGGCCATGGCCGTCGTCACGATGCGGGAGCTGCTGGAGAGCGGCGTCCACTTCGGTCACCAGACCCGTCGCTGGAACCCGAAGATGAAGCGCTTCATCTTCACCGAGCGCAACGGCATCTACATCATCGACCTGCTCCAGTCGCTGTCGTACATCGACCGCGCCTACGAGTTCGTCAAGGAGACCGTCGCGCACGGCGGCTCCATCATGTTCGTCGGCACCAAGAAGCAGGCCCAGGAGGCGATCGCCGAGCAGGCGACCCGCGTGGGTATGCCGTACGTCAACCAGCGTTGGCTCGGCGGCATGCTGACCAACTTCTCCACGGTCTACAAGCGGCTGCAGCGCCTCAAGGAGCTGGAGCAGATCGACTTCGAGGACGTGGCCGCCTCCGGCCTCACCAAGAAGGAGCTGCTCGTCCTCTCCCGCGAGAAGACCAAGCTGGAGAAGACCCTCGGCGGCATCCGCGAGATGCAGAAGGTGCCGAGCGCCGTCTGGATCGTCGACACCAAGAAGGAGCACATCGCCGTCGGTGAGGCGCGCAAGCTCCACATCCCGGTCGTCGCGATCCTCGACACCAACTGCGACCCCGACGAGGTCGACTACAAGATCCCCGGCAACGACGACGCGATCCGCTCCGTCACGCTGCTGACCCGTGTGATCGCCGACGCCGTCGCCGAGGGCCTCATCGCCCGTTCCGGTGTCGCCACCGGTGACTCCAAGCCGGGCGACAAGGCCGCCGGTGAGCCGCTCGCCGAGTGGGAGCGCGACCTCCTCGAGGGCGAGAAGAAGGCCGACGACGCCGAGAAGCCGGCCGAGGCTGCCGCCGCTGAGGCGCCTGTCGCCGACGCCCCCGCCGCCGAGGCCGAGCAGCCCGCCGAGGCCGCCGCCGAGGCTCCCGTCGCCGAGGCCGAGAAGCCGGCCGAGGACGCCCCGCAGGGCTGATCCCGCCGGGTACGGCAGGTGAGGACGGCGGGTACGGTGCCCAGCGCACCGGCCCCGCCGTCCGTCCCCGGATCCGGCCGCTGACCGCGGCCGGCCGGTGACGGGCCGCGGTCCGGCCGGGCGCGAGCCCCACCGGATCCGTCTCGACTTCGACTCCCGAACCTTTTCGAGAAAAGACTGAAGGACATGGCGAACTACACCGCCGCCGACGTCAAGAAGCTCCGTGAGCTGACCGGCGCCGGCATGATGGACTGCAAGAAGGCCCTCGACGAGGCCGACGGCAACGTCGACAAGGCCGTCGAGCTGCTGCGCGTCAAGGGCCAGAAGGGCGTCGCCAAGCGCGAGTCCCGTACCGCATCGAACGGCGCGGTCGTCTCCCTCATCTCCGAGGACAAGACGTCCGGCGTTCTGCTCGAGCTGAAGTGCGAGACCGACTTCGTCGCCAAGGGCGAGAAGTTCCTGGCCGTCGCCAACGCGCTCGCCGCGCACGTCGCCGCCACCTCCCCGGCGGACCTCGACGCGCTGCTCGCCTCCGAGATCGAGGCCGGCAAGACCGTCCAGGCGTACGTCGACGAGGCCAACGCCAACCTCGGCGAGAAGATCGTCCTCGACCGCTTCGCCCAGTTCTCCGGTGCGTACGTCGGTGTCTACCTGCACCGCACCATGCCCGACCTGCCGCCGCAGGTCGGCGTGCTCGTCGAGCTGAGCGCCGCGAACGCGGACGTCGCCAAGGACGTCGCCCAGCACATCGCCGCCTTCTCGCCGAAGTACCTCTCCCGTGACGAGGTCCCGGCCGAGGTCGTCGAGAACGAGCGCCGGGTCGCCGAGGCCACCTCCCGCGAGGAGGGCAAGCCCGAGGCCGCCCTGCCGAAGATCGTCGAAGGCCGGGTGAACGGCTTCTTCAAGGAGGTCACCCTCCTTGAGCAGGCGTTCGCGAAGGACAACAAGAAGTCCGTCCAGAAGGTCGTCGACGAGGCCGGTGTGGAGCTGAAGCGCTTCGCCCGTATCCGCGTCGGCGCCTGACCGGGACGCAGGAACGAGTACCCGCGTACCCGGGCCGTCCGCCGCGGCGGCACGGGTACGCCGAGTACGCGATCGATCCGTCGGCCCGCTAGGGTTTCCCACGCAGTCATCGGCCGCGTGGGTCCCGGGCGCCTCCGTCGTGCACGGAGCGCCGGACGACCGCAGATCTGACGAGGAGGCCATTGCCGACAGGGACACCAGTACCCACCGGCGATGGCCTTCTCGTATGTGTACGAGGAGATCTCCATGAACAAGGGCGCGGACGCCACCCAGGCAGCCGGCGACAACAGCGACCACGACGGGAACCACGACGTGACCAAGGCCGGTGCCGGACGCTTCATGCTGAAGCTCTCCGGAGAAGCGTTCTCCGGCGGCGGGGGTCTCGGAGTGGACCCCGACGTCGTCCACGCCATCGCCCGTGAGATCGCGGCCGTCGTCCGCGACGGCGCCCAGATCGCCATCGTCATCGGCGGCGGCAACTTCTTCCGCGGCGCCGAGCTCCAGGTCCGCGGCATGGACCGGGCCCGCTCCGACTACATGGGCATGCTCGGTACGGTCATGAACTGCCTCGCGCTCCAGGACTTCCTGGAGAAGGAGGGCATCGACTCCCGGGTCCAGACCGCCATCACCATGGGCCAGGTCGCCGAGCCGTACATCCCGCTGCGGGCCGTACGGCATCTGGAGAAGGGCCGCGTCGTCATCTTCGGCGCCGGCATGGGCATGCCGTACTTCTCCACCGACACCACCGCCGCGCAGCGCGCCCTGGAGATCGACGCCGAGGCCCTGCTGATGGGCAAGAACGGGGTCGACGGGGTCTACGACTCCGACCCGCGGACCAACCCCGGCGCGGTCAAGTACGACGCGCTGGAGTACGGCGAGGTCATCACCCGCGATCTGAAGGTCGCGGACGCCACGGCGATCACCCTCTGCCGTGACAACGCCCTGCCGATCCTCGTCTTCGAGTTGCTGGCCGAGGGGAATATCGCCCGCGCGGTACGGGGTGAGAAGATCGGCACGCTCGTCAGCGACAAGGGCACCCGGTCCTGATCCGGGGGGTGTCCGGGGCGTCCGGGAACGGATGCCCGAGGATATCCGGGGATAGACAAAGCCCTGCCGGTCGGACACCGTGCAGGGGAGACGCGACAGGTTCCGCCCGACCGGGCAGTTGTCAGCCGGGCCTACTCAAGACACGCAGGAGCAAGTGGTGATCGAAGAGACCCTCCTCGAGGCCGAGGAGAAGATGGAGAAGGCCGTCCTGGTCGCCAAGGACGACTTCGCCGCGATCCGCACCGGGCGTGCGCACCCGGCGATGTTCAACAAGATCGTGGCCGACTACTACGGCGCGCTGACCCCGATCAACCAGCTGGCCTCGTTCTCGGTGCCCGAGCCCCGGATGGCCGTGGTCACCCCCTTCGACAAGACGGCGCTGCGCAATATCGAGCAGGCGATCCGCGACTCCGACCTCGGCGTCAACCCGAGCAACGACGGCAACATCATCCGAGTGGTGTTCCCGGAGCTGACCGAGGAGCGCCGCCGCGAGTACATCAAGGTCGCCAAGGGCAAGGCGGAGGACGCCAAGATCTCCATCCGCGCCGTGCGCCGCAAGGCCAAGGAGACGATCGACAAGTTCGTCAAGGACGGCGAGGTCGGCGAGGACGAGGGCCGCCGTGCGGAGAAGGAGCTCGACGACACCACCGCGAAGTACGTGGCGCAGGTGGACGAGCTGCTGAAGCACAAGGAAGCCGAGCTGCTCGAAGTCTGATGAACGACGCTTCCTGGGGGGCCCCGCAGCGGGCCGGCTATGTCGGGGAGTGGCAGGACCGGGACCCGCTGTCGGCGGGTCCCGCGTACGGTGGGCACGACGCACAGCAGACTCGGCCCATGCCCATCGTGCCGGACTTCCCCGACGCAGGTAACACCGCCGACGGTCCCGACGACCGCGATCGGCGGAACGAACGCGACGAGCGGGACGGGCGGGACGACGACCCGGGGGCCGCGCGGTTCAACGGTCCCCTGTTCCGCGACGAGGTACCGCGGGACTCCGCCCCGGCCGGGCCACCCGGCCCGCCACCACCACCGGGCGGTCCCGCGGCGGGCGACGAGGGCGGTGAGAACGGCGGGAGCCGAGGACCCGCCGGGCGGAGCGACGGCCGGCGGGAGAAGAAGCGCGCCGGACGCGATCTGCGGGCGGCCATAGGGGTCGGCGTCGGACTCGGGGCGGTGATCATCGCATCGCTCTTCGTCGTGAAGGCCGTCTTCGTCGGCGTGATAACGGTCGCCGTCGTCGTCGGTCTGTGGGAGCTGACGTCCCGTCTCCAGGAGCGCAAGCAGATCAAGGCGCCGCTGGTGCCGCTGGCGGTCGGCGGCGCCGCGATGGTCGTCGCCGGATACGTCCGCGGCGCTGAGGGCGCCTGGGTCGCCATGGCGCTCACCGCCCTCGCGGTCCTGGTGTGGCGGATGACGGAGCCGCCCGACGGGTATCTGAAGGACGTCACGGCGGGAGTCTTCGCCGCCTTCTACGTACCGTTCCTGGCGACGTTCGTGGCGATGATGCTCACCGCCGACGACGGGGCGCAGCGGGTCCTGACGTTCCTCCTGCTGACCGTGGTCAGCGATACGGGCGCGTACGCGGTCGGCTGGCGCTTCGGCAAGCGGAAGCTGGCGCCCCGGATCAGTCCGGGGAAGACCCGGGAGGGTCTCCTGGGCGCCGTGGGCTTCGCGATGGCGGCGGGTGCGCTCTGTATGGAGTTCCTCGTCGACGGCGGCAGCTGGTGGCAGGGTCTTCTGCTGGGCCTCGCGGTCGCGGTCACGGCCACCCTGGGCGACCTGGGCGAGTCGATGATCAAGCGCGATCTCGGCATCAAGGACATGGGCACCCTGCTCCCCGGCCACGGCGGCATCATGGACCGGCTGGACTCCCTGCTGCCGACCGCGCCGGTGGTGTGGCTCCTGCTGGTGATCTTCGTCGGGGCGGGGTAGCCGGAGCCGGCTGCCTGGAGTATTACGCCGCTGACCTGCGGTTTTGTAGGGGAAGGGCTCGTCATCCACAGGGTGGCGGGCCCTTCCTGGTATCTCTGCGACACTGGATGGACCATGCCCAAGCCCGGAGAACTCACATTCATCGCGCCCCGGGGAGCCAAGAAGCCCCCGAGGCATCTCGCCGATCTTTCGCCCGCCGAGCGGAAGGACGCCGTCGCCGCGGTCGGTGAGAAGCCGTTTCGCGCCAAGCAGCTGTCGCAGCACTACTTCGCGCGGTACGCGCACGACCCGGCCGAGTGGACCGACATCCCGGCCGCTTCGCGGGAGAAGCTGGCGGCGGAGCTGCTGCCCGATCTGATGTCGGTGGTGCGGCATATCTCGTGCGACGACGACACCACCCGTAAGACGCTCTGGCGGCTGCACGACGGGACCCTGGTGGAGTCCGTGCTGATGCGCTATCCGGACCGGGTCACGATGTGTATCTCCTCCCAGGCCGGATGCGGGATGAACTGCCCGTTCTGCGCCACCGGGCAGGCCGGTCTGGACCGCAATCTGTCGACCGCGGAGATCGTCCACCAGATCGTGGACGGGATGCGGGCGCTGCGGGACGGCGAGGTGCCCGGGGGGCCCGCGCGGCTGTCGAACATCGTGTTCATGGGGATGGGCGAGCCGCTGGCGAACTACAAGCGGGTCGTGGGGGCCGTCCGGCGGCTCACCGATCCCGAGCCGGACGGTCTCGGTCTCTCGCAGCGCGGCATCACCGTCTCCACGGTCGGTCTGGTGCCCGCGATGCTCCGCTTCGCCGACGAGGGCTTCAAGTGCCGGCTCGCGGTGTCGCTGCACGCCCCGGACGACGAGCTGCGGGACACCCTGGTGCCCGTCAATACGCGCTGGAAGGTGCGGGAGGTGCTCGACGCCGCGTGGGAGTACGCGGAGAAGTCGGGCCGCCGTGTCTCCATCGAGTACGCCCTGATCCGGGACATCAACGACCAGGCGTGGCGCGGTGACCTGCTGGGGCGGCTCCTCAAGGGCAAGCGGGTCCATGTGAACCTGATCCCGCTGAACCCGACGCCCGGGTCGAAGTGGACCGCTTCGCGGCCCGAGGACGAGAAGGCGTTCGTCGAGGCGATCGCGGCCCACGGGGTGCCGGTGACCGTACGGGACACCCGGGGCCAGGAGATCGACGGCGCCTGCGGGCAGCTCGCCGCGTCCGAGCGGTGACGGTCCGCCGAGCGCCGGGGGCCGGCCCCTGCCGTGGCGGGAATCGCACCTTGTAGGCTGGCCTGAACATCTGCAGATATCCGACAGGGGAGCGCCACAGCGCTGAGAGTGCGGTACCTACGGGACCGCAGACCCTCTGAACCTCGCCCGGGTCATTCCGGGTAGGAAGTTCGGTTGTTCACTCGAGCTGTTGCGCCCTGCCCGGATTCCCTCGGGGAGTCCGGGCGGGGCCGCGTCTCTTCCTGGCCGTCACCAGGAGGACTTCGATCCGTGAGCAGTATCAGGAAGACCGCGGCCGTCGCGCTGGCCACCGGGCTCGGTGTCTCCGTCCTCGCCGCCTGCGGCGGTGAGGACGGCGGGAAGGACTCCGGCGGCCAGGCGGCGTCGAAGACCGTCACCCTCGTCAGCCACGACTCCTTCGCCGCATCCGAGGCCGTGCTGAAGGAGTTCACCAAGCGCACCGGCTATACGGTCAAGGTCCTCAAGAGCGGCGATGCGGGGGTCGCGCTCAACAAGGAGATCCTCACCAAGGGCTCCCCGACGGGCGATGTCTTCTTCGGCGTCGACAACACCCTGCTCTCCCGCGCCCTCGACAACGGCATCTTCACGTCGTACCGGGCCAAGGGTCTCGACCGGATCCCGCAGGACGTCCAGCTCGACAAGGGCGAGCACCGGGTCACCCCCGTCGACACCGGCGACGTCTGCGTCAACTACGACAAGAAGTACTTCGCGGACCGGAAGCTGGCACCGCCGGAGACCCTCGACGACCTGGCGAAGCCCGCGTACAAGGATCTGCTGGTCGTCGAGAACGCGGCCACCTCGTCGCCCGGTCTCGGCTTCGTCCTCGGTACCGTCGCCCGCTACGGCGAGGACGGCTGGCAGGGGTACTGGAAGAAGCTGAAGGCCAACGGCGTCAAGGTCGTCGACGGCTGGGAAGAGGCGTACAACCGGGAGTTCTCCGGATCCGCCGGGGGCAAGAAGGAGGGCGGCGACCGTCCGCTTGTGGTCTCCTACGCCTCCAGCCCGCCCGTCGAGGTGCTGTACGCGAAGCCGCAGCCCACGACCGCGCCCACCGGTGTCGCCACCGGTACCTGCTTCCGGCAGATCGAGTTCGCCGGGCTCCTCAAGGGCGCGAAGAACGAGGCCGGCGGCAAGGCCCTGCTGGACTTCCTCGTCTCCACCACGTTCCAGGAGGACGTGCCGCTCACCATGTTCGTCAACCCGGTGGTGAAGGACGCGAAGCTGCCCGAGCTGTTCAGCAAGCACGGTGTGAAGATCGCCGACCCGCTGACACTGCCGCCGGACACCATCTCCGAGAACCGTGAGCAGTGGGTTCAGACGTGGTCATCGACCGTCGTGAAGTGACGGGCGGCCCGTCCCGTACGGGGAACGCGGCGCGGCTGGGGCTGATGCTCCTGCCCGCCGCGTTCTTCGGCGTCTTCTTCGCCTACCCCGTCGCGGCCATCGTCGGCCGCGGGCTGCGCGACGGCGGCGCCTGGCGGTTCGGCCGGATCACCGAGGTCCTCGGCCGCGACGACATCGCGGGCGTGCTGTGGTTCACCACCTGGCAGGCGCTGCTGTCGACGGCTCTGACCCTGCTGGTCGCCCTGCCCGGCGCCTATGTCATGGCGCGCTACGACTTCCCCGGCAAACGGCTGCTGCGGGCCGTGGTGACCGTGCCGTTCGTGCTGCCCACGGTCGTCGTCGGCACCGCCTTCCTGGCCCTCCTCGGCCGCGGCGGGCTCCTCGACGAGACCTGGGGGATCCGGCTCGACACCACCGTCTGGGCGATCCTCGTCGCCCATGTCTTCTTCAACTACGCCGTCGTGGTCCGGACCGTCGGCGGGCTGTGGGCCCAGCTCGACCCCCGGCAGGAGGAGGCCGCCCGGGTCCTCGGCGCCGGGCGGTTCACCGCCTGGCGGACCGTGACCCTGCCCGCGCTGGCGCCGTCCGTCGCCGCCGCCGCCCTCATGGTCTTCCTGTTCACCTTCACCTCCTTCGGCATCGTGCAGATCCTCGGCGGCCCCGGCTTCGCCACCCTGGAGGTCGAGGTCTACCGGCAGACCGCGCAACTCCTCGACCTGCGGACCGCGGCCGTACTCACCCTGGTGCAGTTCGCCGCCGTCGGCACGGTCCTCGCGGTCCACGCCAGGACCGTACGACGGCGCGAGAACACCCTCACCCTGGTGGATCCCCGGCAGACGGCGCGCCGGCCGCGCGGACCGCGCCAGTGGGCCCTGCTGGGCGCCGTCCTCACCAGCGTCGCCCTGCTGCTCCTGCTGCCGCTCGGCGTCCTCGTCGAACGGTCCCTCGACACCCCCCGCGGCTACGGCCTCGACTACTACCGGGCCCTCGGCACCCTCGATGGCAGCGGCGGCGCCTTCCTCGTACCACCGGTACACGCCGTGGGGAACTCCCTGCGGTACGCCCTGGCCGCCACCGCGATCGCCGTCGTGATCGGCGGGCTCGCCGCAGCTGCCCTGGCCCGGCGCGGCGACGGCGGCGCCGGACGGATACTGCGGGGATTCGACGCGCTGCTGATGCTGCCGCTCGGGGTCTCCGCGGTCACCGTCGGGTTCGGCTTCCTCATCACCCTGGACGAGCCCCCGCTGGATCTGCGGACGTCGTGGATCCTGGTACCGCTCGCCCAGGCCCTGGTCGGGGTGCCGTTCGTGGTCCGCACCATGCTGCCCGTGCTGCGGGCCGTCGACCACCGGCTGCGGGAGGCCGCGGCCGTACTCGGCGCCTCGCCCCTGAGGGTGTGGCGGGAGATCGATCTGCCGCTGGTACGCCGCGCCCTGCTGGTCGCCGCCGGGTTCGCCTTCGCGATGTCCCTGGGCGAGTTCGGCGCCACCGTCTTCATCGCCCGGCCCGACCAGCCCACCCTGCCCGTCGCCGTCGCCCGTCTGATCGGCCGGCCCGGTGAGCTGAACTACGGGCAGGCCATGGCCCTGAGCACGATCCTGATGGTGGTGTGCGCGGTCGCGCTGCTGTTGCTGGAGCGCGTCCGGATCCGGACCACGACCGCCACGACCGGGGAGTTCTGATGCTGGAACTGGACGATGTGACGGTACGTTTCGGGGCGCGGGCCGCCCTCGACGCGGTCGGTCTGACGGTCGCCGACCACGAGATCGTCTGTGTGCTGGGCCCCAGCGGCAGCGGCAAGTCGACCCTGTTGCGGGTCGTCGCCGGGCTCCGGCACACCGACGGCGGCCGGGTCCTCCTCGCGGGCGAGGACCAGAAGGGCGTCCCCGTGCACCGGCGCGGCGTCGGCCTGATGTTCCAGGACCATCAGCTCTTCCCCCAGCACGACGTCGCCGGAAACGTCGCCTTCGGGCTGCGGATGCGGGGCCGCGACCGGGCCGTGCAACGGGCCCGGACCACCGAACTGCTGGAACTGGTGGGACTGCCGGGGGCCGAGGGGCGCGCGGTGGCGTCGCTGTCCGGCGGAGAGCAGCAGCGGGTCGCGCTCGCCCGCGCGCTGGCGCCCGAGCCGCGGCTGCTGATGCTCGACGAACCCCTCGGCCAGCTCGACCGGGGGCTGCGGGAGCGGCTGGTGGTCGAGTTGCGGGCGCTGTTCGGGCGGCTCGGTACGACGGTCCTCGCCGTCACCCACGACCAGGGCGAGGCGTTCGCGCTCGCCGACCGGGTGGTGATCATGCGGGACGGGCGGATCGCGCAGACCGGCGCGCCGCTGGACGTCTGGCGGCGGCCCGCGGACGCGTTCGTCGCCCGGTTCCTCGGCTTCGACAATGTGACGGCCGACGCCGTGGTGCGGGACGGCGCAGCCGACACCGACTGGGGCCGGGTGACGGTGCCCGGCGGGGTGCGGGACGGCGCGTACGACGTGATGATCAGGCCGTCGGGCGTACGGCTCACCGCGCCCGGCGCGGGGACCGGCCCGCGGTGCGTCGTGGAGTCCCGTACGTTCCGGGGCACGCATGTCGCCCTGCGGCTGCGCCCGGAGTCGGGCCCGGCCCTGGAGGCCGAGGTCGGGCTGCGGGACGCGCCGGAGCAGGGGGACCGGGTGGGTGTGGAGTTCGCCCCGGACGAGGTGGTCGTCCTGGGCCGGTCCCCGCGGGGCTGAGGCCGGGGGACGGTGCGATCAGGCGCGGTCCGGGGCGCAGGCCGCGGCGACGGCGAGGCTGTCCTCGATGACGCGGAACCGGACGATCAGGCCGTTCGCCACCGTGAAGTGGAGGGCGAACGGCGACTGGAAGCCGATCCCGGTCGCGCGGACCGTCCCGGCGAGGGTCCCGACGACGACCGCGTCGGGGCCGGTGACGACGACGGCGTCGAACCGGGTCCCCGCCGGGTCGTTCTCCTGCCCGGCGGCCAGCTCGCGGTAGTGGTCGGCGATATCGGCGCGGGTGGAGCGGGGCTTGATCCACGGGACGTCCGGGTTGGGCGCGATGTACCAGTCGACTTCCTCCGCGTACAGCTCCGCGATGGCTTCGGGCCCCTGGCCGAGCCGGGCCAGGAACTCCTCGACGACGGCCCGCGTCGCCGCCGTCCCGGCGGCCTCGACGGCCTCGGGGGTGGTGGTGTTGGCGGTGGTGGGGTTCATGGCGGGGTCCCTCCGGTGTGGCTGTGGCGGCGTCGGCGGTACCGATCCTGCCGGGCCGCGCGGAACCGGTCGATTACCTCCCGGGTCATGTCCCGCCCTCGCGGTGACCGTGGCGCCCCGCGCCCCCAAAAGCAATCAAGCGGGCCCGCCCCGAGGAGTTCAGGGGCGCGGGGAACTGCGCGACCAGCCACCGGTCTGCCGCGGACGGCACGCAACGATCACGGCAACGGCGCGGTCCCACCGGGAGCACCGGGAGCACGGGGAGCACCGGGAGCACCGGGAGCCCGAGGCGGTCGGGCCGGCTCAGCCCCGCAGGGGTACGGCGGCCAGGGTGGCCACCGCCCAGGTCAGGGGGGCGAAGACGGCCAGGAGGGCGAGGACGCGCAGGGCGGCCGCCGCGCGCAGGGCCGAGGCGGGGGCGCCCAGGCGGCGGAGGTCGGTACGGACGCCGGTACGCAGGTCACGGGCCTCGGCGACGGTGACCAGGAGGGTCGCCGTCGTACAGGCGATGACGAGGGTGGCGCCCAGGCCTGTGAGCGGGCCGAAGGGGCGGGAGCCCTCGCCGGCCAGGGTCACCGCGGCGATCACGGCCGCGGCGACCGCGCACACCACGCCCAGGGGGCGGCCGATCCGGCGGGCCTCCGCCATCAGGACCCGGCCCGCGAGGAGCCGTACGGCGCCGGGACCCGCCAGTTGGAGCAGACGGCCCGCGGCGTGGGTGAGCGCCGGGCCAGCGACGGCCAGGCCGGTGGCGGTGACCGCCCAGCCGGTGAGGACACCCGCCGGGTCGGCGCCCAGATCGCCGGGGAGCGGTACGTCCCCGCCGCTCGCGGTCCCGGCCGCGTACGTCCCGATCGCCAGGCCGGCGGCGGTCAGGGCACAGCCCCACGGCAGCCCGCCGGGCATGACACCGGGCCCGGGTGGCTCGACGGCCGCCGCCGGGTCGGCGGCGGCGCGGCGGCGCAGGGCGAGTACGGCGGCCGCGGTCGCCGCCAGCGGCGGCAGCGCCAGCAGGGTCAGCGCGGCGGGCGTCGGCAGCGGCCGCCCGGCGGCGAGCAGCTCGGCCGCGGCGCCGTCGAACGGCAGCCCGGTCAGATCGCCCCGCAGATGGAGGAAGAACAGCAGGGCGAGGGCGCTGCCGAGGGTGGCGGCGACGGCCGTGGTCGCGGCGGCCAGCGCCGCGAGCCGCGCCGGGCCGAGACCGACGGCGGACAGTCCGCCGCGCGGCCGGGTACCGGGATCCGTCCGGGCCACGGCGACCGCGAAGTGGACCGCGGCGGCCAGCGGGACCAGACACCAGACGAGCCGCAGGACCGACCCCGACGGGTCTCCTGGGTGGGCGAGCGCGTGCGCCAGAGCGCTGAGCAGCAGAAAGCCGACGCCCGCCGACGCGGCGGCGACGAGCAGCCGCCGCAGCAGGACCAGGGGGCGCGAGCCGCGGGCTAGACGGAGAGCGAGCACGCGGCCCGGCCTTCCGTACCGACGGCGGCCGGGGTGTCGGTCCGCCGTCCGTCGAGGAGGGTGAGACCCCGGTCGGCGAGGGCCGCGACCTCGGGGTCGTGGCTGGCGAGCAGGACTGTGATCCGGTGCGAGCGGGCCGCGGCCAGCACCGTACGGAGCAGCTGGCCCGCGTCGGCGCGGTGCAGGGTGGCGGTGGGTTCGTCGGCGAAGAGCACCGCGGGCTCGGCGACCAGGGCGCGCGCGGTCGCGGTCCGCTGCCGCTGCGCCGGGGTGAGTGCCCCGGGGCGGCGGCGGGCGAGCGCGCCGATGTCGAGCCGCTCCAGCCAGTCCCTGGCGGTGGTCTTGGCCCGCCGGTGCGGGACGCCCCGCAGCAGCAGCGGCAGGGCCGCGTTCTCCCAGACGGTCAGCTCGGGGACGAGCGCCGCGTCGGAGCCGATCCAGCCGAAGCGTTCCCGGCGCAGCCGCTCGCGGTGGGCGGTGTGCAGGGTGTGGACGGGCGTGCCGTTGAACCAGACCTCGCCTTCGGCGGGTACGAGCTGCCCGGACAGACAGCGCAGCAGGGTCGTCTTCCCGGCGCCGCGCGGGCCGTGCACCGCGAGGATCTCGCCCTCGCGGACCGCGACGTCGACGCCGGTGAGCGCCGGGGAACCGCGGTGGCTGTGGTGCAACGAGCGCGCCCACAGCACGTCGTCGTCCGGCGGAGTCTCCATGGCGTACACCTCGCCTCTGTTCGGGTGCGGCGGCCTCGGCCGGCCCCGGACTGATCCCGTGTCCCCCGTACGGGGGAACGAGGCCGGGGCGGATCGGTCACCGGCGTACGCCCGGGTCGTCCCGTGATCCGTGGCCCGGCGATGACGGGGACCACCCTCGGGCAGTGGGCGCCGGGGTCCGGGGAACCACACGGCCCGGGCACGCGCCATCCACTCGGATGGGCGTACCCGGGCCGGGTACGGCGGGGCCGCCGGGCCCCGCGGGGCTCGGCGGCCGGGCACGGAGGGGGCTCGGCGCCGTAGTGCCGTAGTCGTACCTGGTCGTGCCGTAGTCGTGCCGCCTAGAGCTTGGTCCACGCCTCGGTGAGGACGGCCCGCAGCACGGCTTCGATCTCGTCGAACGTGGACTGGTCGGCGATCAGCGGCGGGGCGAGCTGGATCACCGGGTCGCCGCGGTCGTCGGCCCGGCAGTACAGCCCGTTCTCGAAGAGCGCCTTGGAGAGGAAGCCGTAGAGCACGCGCTCCGTCTCCTCGTCCGTGAAGGTCTCCTTGGTGGCCTTGTCCTTCACCAGCTCGATGCCGTAGAAGAAGCCGTTGCCGCGGACGTCACCGACGATCGGCAGGTCGTACAGCTTCTCCAGGGTGGCCTTGAAGGCGCCCTCGTTGTCGAGGACGTGCTGGTTGAGGCCCTCGCGCTCGAAGATGTCGAGGTTGGCGACGCCGACGGCCGCGGAGACCGGGTGGCCGCCGAAGGTGTAGCCGTGCAGGAAGGTGTTGTCGCCCTGGTAGAACGGCTCGGCGATACGGTCCGAGACGATGCAGGCGCCGATCGGGGAGTAGCCCGACGTCATGCCCTTGGCGCAGGTGATCATGTCCGGGATGTAGCCGAACTTGTCACAGGCGAAGGTCGTGCCGAGGCGGCCGAAAGCGCAGATGACCTCGTCCGATACGAGCAGGACGTCGTACTGGTCGCAGATCTCGCGGACCCGCTGGAAGTAGCCGGGGGGCGGCGGGAAGCAGCCGCCGGCGTTCTGCACCGGCTCCAGGAAGACCGCGGCGACGGTCTCCGGGCCCTCGAAGAGGATCTCCTGCTCGATCTGGTCGGCGGCCCAGCGGCCGAAGGCCTCCGGGTCGTCGCCGTGGATCGGCGCGCGGTAGATGTTGGTGTTCGGCACCTTGTGCGCGCCGGGGACCAGCGGCTCGAACGGGGCCTTGAGGGCGGGCAGGCCGGTGATGGAGAGCGCGCCCTGCGGGGTGCCGTGGTACGCCACCGCGCGCGAGATGACCTTGTACTTGGTGTGGTGGCCGCGCAGCTTCCAGTACTGCTTGGCCAGCTTCCACGCGGTCTCCACGGCCTCGCCGCCGCCGGTGGTGAAGAAAACCTTGTTGAGGTCGCCGGGGGCCTCGTGCGCCAGCCGCTCGGCCAGCTCGACGGCCTTCGGGTGGGCATAGGACCACACCGGGAAGAAGGCCAGCTCCTGCGCCTGCTTGTAGGCGGTCTCGGCCAGCTCCACACGACCGTGTCCGGCGTTCACCACGAAGAGGCCGGCGAGGCCGTCGATGTAGCGCTTGCCCTGGTCGTCGTAGATGTACGTGCCCTCACCGCGGACGATGGTGGGGACGGGGGAGTTCTCGTACGACGACATGCGGGTGAAGTGCATCCACAGGTGGTCGTAGGCGGTTCGGGAGAGGTCCTTGCTCACGGCTATCGGGTTCCCCACATATAGGTCTGCTTCTTGAGCTTGAGATAGACGAAGCTCTCGGTGGACCGCACACCGGGGAGCGCGCGAATCCGCTTGTTGATCACTTCGAGCAGGTGGTCGTCGTCCTCGCAGACGATCTCCACCATCAGGTCGAAGGAGCCCGCGGTCATCACCACGTACTCGCATTCGGCCATGGCCGTCAGCGCGTCCGCCACGGGATCGAGGTCGCCCTCCACCCGGATGCCGACCATCGCCTGGCGGCGGAAACCCACGGTGAGCGGGTCCGTCACGGCGACGATCTGCATGACGCCCTGGTCGAGCAGCTTCTGCACGCGCTGGCGCACCGCCGCCTCCGACAGGCCGACGGCCTTGCCGATCGCGGCGTAGGGACGGCGTCCGTCCTGCTGGAGCTGTTCGATGATCGCGAGGGACACGGCATCGATCGCCGGGGACTGGATGTTCCCGGCGGACCCGTTCCTGGAGTCTGCGCTTCGACTGGCCACGGACTCACTCTGCACCGGGACTCCTCCGTCTCGCAAGCCCCGAGCGATGAAATTCGTTGTCGGAGGGTGTTTTGGATACTGAATCCGAAGGTGTGGTGGGTCGGGGCTGTCGAAAGCGTCACTGGTCGGTTTAGGGTGGACTGAACTGGGTGGACCCACACCCGGGCACGGAAACAGCCGCCTGACAAGGCCGTCAGATCTGGAGGGGTGGCAACAGTGACCACCGAGCCGCGTCGTCTGCGCAACTACATCAACGGGGAGTTCCGGGACGCCGCCGACGGGCGGACGATCGATGTCATCAACCCGGCCACCGGTGAGGTCTACGCCACCTCCCCGCTCTCCGGGCAGGCCGATGTCGACGCCGCCATGGAGGCCGCCGCCGCCGCGTTCCCCGCCTGGCGCGACGCCACCCCCGCCGAGCGCCAGCGGGTCCTCCTCAAGATCGCGGACGCCTTCGAGGAGCGGGCCGAGGAGCTGATCGCGGTCGAGTCGGAGAACACCGGCAAGCCGCTGGGTCTGGTCCGTACCGAGGAAGTCCCCCCGATGGTCGACCAGATCCGGTTCTTCGCGGGCGCCGCGCGGATGCTGGAGGGCCGCTCGGCCGGCGAGTACATGGAGGGCCTGACCTCGATCGTCCGACGTGAGCCCGTCGGCGTCTGCGCCCAGGTCGCGCCGTGGAACTACCCGATGATGATGGCCGTGTGGAAGTTCGCCCCGGCGCTCGCCGCGGGCAACACGGTCGTCCTCAAGCCCTCGGACACCACCCCCGCGTCCACCGCCCTGTTCGCCGAGATCATCGGCGCGATCGTGCCCAAGGGCGTCTTCAACGTCATCTGCGGCGACCGCGACACCGGCCGCGCCATGGTGGAGCACCCGACCCCCGCGATGGCCTCCATCACCGGCTCCGTACGCGCCGGTATGCAGGTCGCCGAGTCGGCCGCCAAGGACCTCAAGCGGGTCCATCTGGAGCTGGGCGGCAAGGCGCCGGTCGTGGTCTTCGAGGACACCGACATCGCCAAGGCCGTCGAGGAGATCGCCGTCGCGGGCTACTTCAACGCCGGCCAGGACTGTACGGCCGCCACCCGCGTCCTGGTCCAGGAGTCGATCCACGACCAGTTCGTGGCCGCCCTCGCCGAGGCCGCGGCCGGCACGAAGACCGGCGCCGCCGACGACGAGGACGTCCTGTACGGCCCGCTGAACAACGCCAACCAGCTCGCCCAGGTCTCCGGCTTCATCGACCGGCTGCCCGCGCACGCCAAGGTCGAGGCGGGCGGGCACCGCGTCGGCGACAAGGGCTACTTCTACGCGCCGACCGTGGTCTCCGGACTGAAGCAGGACGACGAGATCGTCCAGAACGAGGTCTTCGGCCCGGTCATCACCGTCCAGTCCTTCACGGACGAGGCGCAGGCGCTGGAGTACGCCAACGGCGTCGAGTACGCCCTGGCGTCGTCGGTGTGGACCAAGGACCACGGGCGGGCGATGCGGATGTCCAAGGCGCTCGACTTCGGCTGCGTCTGGATCAACACCCACATCCCGCTGGTCGCCGAGATGCCGCACGGCGGCTTCAAGAAGTCCGGCTACGGCAAGGACCTGTCGGCCTACGGCTTCGACGACTACACCCGGATCAAGCACGTCATGACGTCCCTGGACGCCTGACCGGCACCGGCACCGGCTCCGGCACGGACCAGTTCCGGCTCCGGCTCCGGTACCGACGAAGGGGCGCGCGGCGGGAGTGGCGCGCCCCGTTTGTTTGTGCGTACGCCGCCGGAGACGTCCGACGG
>NZ_JBHYZV010000083.1:0-31035 GCF_042753905.1 Streptomyces sp. NPDC059248
CCCCAATAGCTCAGTCGGTAGAGCGTCTCCATGGTAAGGAGAAGGTCTACGGTTCGATTCCGTATTGGGGCTCAGATGTCGGAGACCCCCGCCCCACGCGGGGCGGGGAATCCGGTATCGCAGCGGTGTAGCTCAGTCGGTAGAGCAAGCGGCTCATAATCGCTGTGTCACCGGTTCAAGTCCGGTCACCGCTACAGAAAGTAGCCGATTGCGGGGTCGGTCCTTCGATCGGCTACTCTTTCATGCGTTGTCAATAACGTCCATCCGCCCGTCCAAGGAGCACTCACGTGGCTGCCACCGACGTCCGCCCGAAGATCACGCTGGCCTGCGTGGAGTGCAAGGAGCGGAACTACATCACCAAGAAGAACCGGCGTAACAACCCGGACCGACTGGAGATGAAGAAGCACTGCCCGCGCTGCAACTCGCACACCGCGCACCGCGAAACGCGCTGAATCAGGCTCGTACACGAGGCCGTCCCCTTCCGGGGGGCGGCCTCGTGTCGTTTGATCACCGTACGATCCCCGGTCGTCCACCCGGTCATCCGGTCATCCGGATCATTCGACGCAGATCATTCTCAGCAGCAGAAGGGAGAGCCATCCGATGGCGCTCGACCAGTCCTTCGTGGGGCGGAGTTATCCGCCCACCCCGGTCTATGAGGTCGGCCGGGAAAAGATCCGCGAATTCGCGGACGCCGTCGGGGACGCCCATCCCGCGTACCGGGACCCGGAGGCCGCGAAGGCGCTGGGGCACGCCGATGTGATCGCTCCGCCGACCTTCGCGTTCACGATCACCTACCGGGCCGCCGCGGTCGTGGTCCAGGACCCGCAGCTCGGGCTCGACTACAGCCGGGTGGTGCACGGCGCACAGCGTTTCGCCCACACCCGCCCGGTCCGCGCCGGTGACCGGCTCTCCGTGGTGTCCACGATCGAGAGCATCAAGTCCCTGGCGGGCAATGACGTACTGGAGATCCGGGGCGAGGTGAGCGACGAGTCCGGTGAGCACGTCGTGACCGCCTGGACCAAGCTGGTGGCGCGCGCCGCCGAGGAGGCGTGATGGCGGCGGGGATCTCCTTCGCGGACGTCGAGGTCGGGACCGAGCTGCCGGCCGGGTCCTTCCCGGTGGACCGGGCCGCCCTGGTCCGGTACGCGGGCGCGTCCGGCGACTTCAACCCGATCCACTGGAACGAGCGGTTCGCCCGTGAGGTCGGACTGCCCGATGTGATCGCGCACGGCATGTTCACCATGGCCGAGGCCGTCCGGGTGGTCACGGACTGGGCCGGTGACCCGGGCGCGGTCGTGGAGTACTCGGTCAAGTTCACCAAGCCGGTCGTGGTGCCCGACGACGAAAAGGGCGCGCTGATCGAGGTGGTCGGCAAGGTCGCGGCGCTGCTGGACGACAACCGGGTCCGGGTGGATCTGACGGCGACCAGCGACGGGGTCAAGGTGCTGGGCATGGCCCGCGCCGTCGTCCAGCTGGTCTGACCCTTCGTACGCATGGCCGGGGGCGTCCCTTCGCGGGGCGCCCCCGACGCGTTCCCCTTCGGATTGCTTCGGATCGCTCCCGGGCCGATCCGGATCGCTTCGGATTGCTCCGGGGTCGCTCTGGGGTTGACTGCTTAGTAATTGGTCACTAACTTACTTCCCATGGTCAGGATGAGTGCGGAGGAGCGGCGCGAGAGCGTCATCCGGGCGGCGGCCTCGGAGTTCGCCACCGGGGGGTACAACGGCACGTCCACGGAGACGATCGCCCGCCGGGTCGGGGTCTCGCAGCCCTATCTCTTCCGGCTCTTCACCAATAAGCGCGAGCTGTTCCTCGCGGTGGCCCGGCGCTGCATGGCCGACATGGGGCGGGTGTTCGCGGACGCCCTGGAGGAGTCGCCCGACGGCGACCCCGAGGTCGTGATGGCCGAGGCGTACCGGCGGCTCATCGACGGGGACCGCGAGCTGTTGCTGCTGCAGATGCAGATCTATGTGGCCGTGTCGACGGCCGAGGCGTCGGGGGACGCCGAGTTCGGCGACGCCGTACGGCGCGGCTGGCTCGATATCGCCGAACTCGTGAGCGGCGCCCTGGGGGGCGGCACCGAAGCCGGGCGGTTCCTGGGGTACGGAATGCTGATCAACGCCCTGGTGTCGCTGGGGTTCCCCGCGGACCACCGGGTCTGGCGCGAGTACTTCGCGGTGCCGCCGGGCTCCGGGGGCGAGTGACAAGGCCCCGAGCCGGGGTCCTTTCCCGTGGCCGTGCCAGGGGTGACGTATGTCCAGCAAAGTTAGTGACTGATAACTAATAAGAGGGAGCGGGATATGACGGGAACGACGAGCGGGAACCGGCCGGCGGCGGGCTGGACCCTGGTGATCACCAGCGTCGCCGGATTCATGGCGGCACTCGACAACCTCGTGGTCACCACCGCGTTGCCCGCCATCCGGGCCGACCTCGGCGGCGGCCTCGCCGACCTCGAATGGACCGTGAGCGCCTACACCCTCACCTTCGCCGTCCTCCTGATGCTCGGCGCCGCCCTCGGTGACCGCTTCGGCCGGCGCAGGCTGTTCACCATCGGCCTCGGCGTCTTCACCGCCGCCTCGGCAGCCGCCGCGGTCGCCCCCGGTATCGGCGCCCTCATCGCCGCCCGGGCCCTCCAGGGCGCCGGTGGCGCGATCATGATGCCGCTCACCCTCACCCTGCTCACCGCCGCCGTCCCCGCGGCCCGCCGCGGCTTCGCCCTCGGCCTCTTCGGCGCGGCCAACGGCGTCGCCGTCGCCTGCGGCCCGCTCATCGGCGGCGTCCTCACCGAACAGCTGTCCTGGCAGTGGATCTTCTGGCTGAACGTCCCCGTCGGGGCGCTCCTCATCCCGCTCGCCCGGCTGCGCCTGACCGAGTCGTACGCCCCGAACGCCCGGATCGACGTCCGGGGCACGCTCCTCGCCGGCGGCGGCCTCTTCGGCATCGTCTACGGGCTGGTCAGCGGGCATACCCACGGCTGGACCAGCGTCCCCGTCATCGGCGCGCTCACCGCCGGGGTTCTGCTGCTCGCCGCGTTCGTCCGGCACGGCGCCGTCACCGCTCGCCCCGTCCTCCCCATGCGCCTCTTCCGCGACCGAGGCTTCGCCGCGATCAACGCGGCGAGCACCCTGATGTTCCTCGGCATGTTCGGCTCGATCTTCCTGCTCAGCCAGTTCCTCCAGAACGCCGTCGGCTACTCGCCCACCGAGGCCGGACTGCGGATGCTGCCGTGGACCGCGATGCCGCTGGTCGTCGCCCCCGTCGCCGGGCTGCTGAGCGACCGGATCGGCGGGCGCCCCGTCGTCGTCGCCGGACTCGCCCTCCAGGCGGCCGGGCTCGCCCTCTACGCCCTCGTCGCCGAACCCGGCGTCACGTACACCGCGCAGCTTCCGGCCCTGATCGTCAGCGGCTTCGGCATGGCGCTCTTCTTCGCCCCCGCGATGAGCCTGGTGATGTCCGGGGTCCGCCCCGGCGAACAGGGCATCGCCTCCGGCGCGAACAACGCGCTGCGGGAGGTCGGCGGGGCCCTCGGGATCGCCGTACTCGGCGCGGTCTTCGCCGCCGGCGGGGGCTACGGCGGCCCCGGCGCCTTCACCGACGGGATCGTCCCGGCGCTCTGGATCGGCGCGGCGGCGGTCGGCGTCGCGGCCCTGGTGGCGCTGCTGATCCCGCGTGGCCGGGGGCCCGCCGCACCTGCCGCACCTGCCGCGCCGGTCGCGGAGCGGGTGGTCCGGGAGCGGGTCGTTCAGGAGCGGGCCGGCGTCTGAGCGGAGCCCGTACGGTACGGAGGCCGGGCCCGGTTTCCGTACCGTACGGGCGTCTCCGGCGCCGGTGCTGCGCGGCGGGGCCGGCGGTGTTCCGTACCCTTGTCCGCGTGCAGGAACTCCATGACGCCCCCCTCGCCCCCCTGACCACCTTCCGGCTCGGCGGCCCGGCCAACCGGCTGCTGACGGCCACCACCGACGACGAAGTGGTCGCCGCGGTCCGCGAGGCGGACACCACGGGCACGCCCCTGCTGGTCATCGGCGGCGGCAGCAACCTGGTCATCGGAGACAAGGGCTTCGACGGCACCGCCCTGAGGATCGCCACGACCGGCTTCCGGCTCGACGGCGACCGCCTCGAACTCGCCGCGGGCGAGAACTGGACCGACGCCGTCGCCCGGGTCGTCGCCGCCGGGCTCGCGGGCGTCGAAGGCCTCGCGGGCATCCCCGGCTCGGCGGGCGCCACGCCCATCCAGAACGTCGGCGCGTACGGGCAGGAGGTCTCCACCACCATCACCGAGGTCGTCGCCTACGACCGGCGCGCCGGGGAGACCGTCACGCTCACCAACGAGGAGTGCGCGTTCTCGTACCGCCACAGCCGCTTCAAGGAGCGCCCCGACCGCTATGTCGTGCTGCGGGTCCGCTTCCGGCTGGAGGACGCGGGCGGGCTCTCGGCGCCGGTCCGGTACGCGGAGACCGCGCGGGCCCTCGGTGTCGGCGTCGGCGAGCGCGCCGACCTCGGCACCGTCCGCCGCACGGTCCTCGCGCAGCGCGGCGGCAAGGGCATGGTCCTCGACCCCGACGACCACGACACCTGGTCCGCGGGATCCTTCTTCACCAACCCGATCCTGGACGACGCGGCGTACGCGGCCTTCCTCGACCGGGTACGGGAACGCCTCGGCACCGACGCCGTCCCGCCCGCGTACCCCGCGGGGGAGGGCCGCACCAAGACCTCGGCGGCCTGGCTGATCGACAAGGCCGGCTTCACCAAGGGCTACGGCGACGGACCGGCGCGGATCTCCACGAAGCACACACTGGCCCTGACGAACCGGGGCGAGGCCACGACGGAGGACCTGCTGGCGCTGGCGCGGGAAGTGGTGGCGGGAGTACGGGACGCCTTCGGCGTGACCCTGGTGAACGAGCCGGTCACGGTGGGCGTCCAGGTTTAGGGCCCGCCGCCGCCGCGTTTTCGGCTGCGGGGCGGTGGGTGGTTGCTCGCGCAGTTCCTCGCGCCCCTGGATTCGGTGGCCCATGTTGCCGGTGTTGTGCGGGGCCCTTGGTATGTCTTGTCGGCCGGCCGTTGCTCCAGGACCCTGCGGGTTGCCTGTGCGGCGCGGGTTGGTCGGTCGACTGCGGGGTTACCTCCTCGCCATCGGCGGAACCCGGGCCCCCGGAAACGCTGACCGCTGCACCCCGCCGACGGCTGCGGGGGCAACCCCGCATCCGCCCTCCCCACGCACACGGACATGCACCCCTCAGCCCGGGATCTTTGAGGGGGCGGGTTACTCGGGGGTGTCCTGGAGCCAGGCGTCCACGCCTGCGAGGAGGCGGGTCCGGGTGGGGTCCGGGGCCGCCGAGGCGCGGATGGACTGGCGGGCCAGGTCCGCCAGCTCCGGGTCCGTGAAGCCGTGGTGTCGCCGGGCCAGCTCGTACTGCGCCGCCAGCCGCGAGCCGAACAGCAGGGGGTCGTCCGCGCCCAGGGCCAGGGAGACCCCCGCCTCGTACAGCGTGCGCAGGGGTACGTCCTCCGGTTTGTCGTAGACGCCCAGCGCCACATTCGACGAGGGGCAGACCTCGCACGTCACGCCGCGTTCGGCCAGTCTCCGCAGCAGCCGGGGGTCCTCCGCCGCGCGGACCCCGTGCCCGATCCGGGAGGCCCGCAGATCGTCGAGGCAGTCGCGGACCGATGCCGCGCCGGACAGCTCGCCGCCGTGCGGGGCGGCCAGGAGCCCGCCCGCGCGGGCGATCGCGAAGGCCCGGTCGAAGTCGCGGGCCATGCCCCGGCGCTCGTCGTTGGAGAGCCCGAAGCCCACGATGCCCCGGTCCGCGTACCGTACGGCGAGCCGGGCCAGGGTCCGTGCCTCCAGCGGGTGCTTCATCCGGTTCGCGGCGACCAGGACGCGCATCCCGAGTCCGGTCTCCCGGCTCGCGGAGTCCACCGCGTCCAGGATGATCTCCAGCGCCGGGATCAGACCACCGAGCATCGGCGCGTACGAGGTGGGGTCGACCTGGATCTCCAGCCAGCCCGACCCGTCCTTGACGTCCTCCTCCGCCGCCTCGCGCACCAGCCGCCGGATGTCGTCGGGCGACCGCAGGCAGGAGCGGGCGATGTCGTACAGCCGCTGGAAACGGAACCAGCCGCGTTCGTCGGTGGCCCGTAGTTTCGGGGGCTCGCCGCTGGTCAGCGCGTCGGGGAGATGGACGCCGTACTTGTCGGCCAGTTCGAGCATGGTCGAGGGCCGCATCGAGCCCGTGAAGTGGAGATGCAGATGCGCTTTGGGGAGCCGGCTGACGTCACGTACGCGTTCCATTCTCGGATCCTGCCGCAACAACGGCCGCTCGGCAGCCGTTTTCCCTGATCGGGCGCTTGCCCGAACGAAAGAACGGCCCCGGGCCGCGGAGAGTTCCGCTGCCCGGGGCCGTCCCGGCGGCCGGGCGGGTCAGTCCCGCGCCTCCGCCAGCAGCTTCTGGATCCGGGACACGCCCTCCACCAGGTCGTCGTCGCCCAGGGCGTACGACAGCCGCAGATAGCCGGGGGTGCCGAACGCCTCACCGGGGACGACCGCGACCTCGACCTCGTCGAGGATCAGCGCCGCCAGCTCGACGGAGGACGCCGGGCGCTGCCCCCGGATCTCCTTGCCGATGAGGGCCTTCACCGACGGGTAGACGTAGAAGGCGCCCTCGGGCTCCGGGCAGACCACGCCGTCGATCTCGTTGAGCATCCGGACGATCGTGCGGCGGCGGCGGTCGAACGCGGTCCGCATCTCGGCGACGGCCTCCAGATCGCCGGAGACCGCGGCCAGCGCCGCGACCTGGGCAACGTTGGAGACGTTCGACGTGGCGTGCGACTGGAGGTTGGTCGCGGCCTTGACCACGTCCTTGGGGCCGACGATCCAGCCGACGCGCCAGCCCGTCATGGCGTAGGTCTTCGCCACACCGTTGACGACGATGCACCGGTCGCGCAGACCGGGCACCACGGCGGGCAGGGACGTGAAGGACGCGTCGCCGTAGACCAGGTGCTCGTAGATCTCGTCCGTCAGCACCCACAGCCCGTGCTCCTCGGCCCAGCGGCCGATCGCCTCGGTGTCCTCGCGGCTGTAGACCGCGCCGGTGGGGTTGGACGGGGAGACGAAGAGGACGACCTTGGTCCGCTCGGTCCTGGCGGCCTCCAGCTGCTCGACGGAGACCCGGTAGCCGGTGGTCTCGTCGGCCACGACCTCGACCGGGACACCGCCCGCGAGCCGGATGGACTCGGGGTACGTGGTCCAGTACGGCGCCGGGACGATCACCTCGTCGCCCGGGTCGAGGATCGCCGCGAACGCCTCGTAGATCGCCTGCTTCCCGCCGTTGGTCACCAGGATCTGCGCCGGGTCGACCGCGTAACCGGAGTCCCGCAGCGTCTTCTCGGCGATCGCCTTCTTCAGCTCGGGGAGCCCGCCGGCCGGGGTGTAGCGGTGGTACTTCGGGGTCCGGCAGGCCTCGACGGCCGCTTCGACGATGTAGTCGGGCGTGGGGAAGTCGGGCTCACCCGCGCCGAAACCGATCACCGGACGCCCGGCGGCCTTGAGGGCCTTGGCCTTGGCGTCGACGGCGAGGGTCGCGGACTCGGAGATCGCGCCGATGCGCGCGGAGACCCGGCGCTCGGTGGGAGAGGATGCAGCGCTCATACCGTCCATCGTCCCAGACGCCGATCCGGCACGGCACAGGTGTTTCGAGGCCCGGACCCCGGGGGCGGACCCCGGGGGCGGGCTCCCACGCACGGGTGACGCTCGGGTGATCAAGGACCCCTGGCGCGTTGTCTGTTCGACGTCGGCCCCCGGAACACGTACACTCACTCGTCGTTGGACCTCGCCCGAGGGTTTCACCGGATCACCCGGGGATGCTGTAGGTTGGGGAAGCCACAAAGGGTCGTAGCTCAATTGGTAGAGCACTGGTCTCCAAAACCAGCGGTTGGGGGTTCAAGTCCCTCCGGCCCTGCTACACACTCCTTCGCCGGGATGTGTGCGCATGTACGCAGATTCATTGAACCGCCGTGCGGCTCCACCGGGCGCGGCACGGCCACGACCCGGGAATCAGGTGAAAGAAAGTGACGGACGCCGTGGGCTCCATCGACACGCCTGATGCCGAGGACGAGGCTCCGAAGGAGAAGTCCCGCAAGGGCGGTAAGCGCGGCAAGAAGGGCCCCTTCGGTCGTCTCGCGCTTTTCTACCGGCAGATCGTCGCCGAGCTCCGTAAGGTCGTCTGGCCTACGAAGAGCCAGCTGTCGACGTACACGACCGTGGTCATCATCTTCGTCGTCATCATGATCGGCCTGGTGACCGTGATTGACTATGGGTTCCAGGAAGTCGTCGCGTACGTCTTCGGCTGATCCCGCGACAAGGGCGGCGTCACCGGGTACGTACCGGTGCGGCGTCCTTTTCCGCATGTTCCACCCATCTGTATCCAGGAAGAAGCAGCCACCGTGTCTGACCCGAACCTGAACGAGGCCGTCGAGCCGGACGACGCGAGCTTCGAGTCCGTGGAGTCCGCCGAGGACGAGCGGGACATCGTTGAGGCTGTGGACTCCGTCGACCCGGACGAGGCGGAGGCTGCCGACGCCGCCGCCGGTGAGCCTGCCGAAGAGGCCGCGCTCCACGTCGAGGACGACGAAGCCGACGACACCGCCGAGGTCGAGGACGCCGGCACCGACGAGGCCGATGTCGAGGACGCGGCCGAGGTGGAGGCCGAGGAGGCCGTCGACCCGATCGCCGCGCTCCGCGAGGAGCTGCGCCTTCTCCCCGGCGAGTGGTACGTGATCCACACGTACGCCGGGTACGAGAAGCGGGTCAAGGCCAACCTGGAGCAGCGCGCCGTCTCGCTCAACGTCGAGGAGTTCATCTACCAGGCCGAAGTGCCCGAGGAAGAGATCGTCCAGATCAAGAACGGCGAGCGCAAGAACGTCCGCCAGAACAAGCTTCCCGGCTATGTCCTGGTCCGGATGGACCTCACCAACGAGTCGTGGGGCGTCGTCCGGAACACCCCGGGCGTCACCGGCTTCGTGGGCAACGCCTACGACCCGTACCCGCTGACCCTGGACGAGATCGTGAAGATGCTCGCCCCGGAGGCCGAGGAGAAGGCCGCCCGCGAGGCCGCCGAGGCCAAGGGCGAGCCGCTGCCGGCCCGCAAGGTCGAGGTCCAGGTGCTGGACTTCGAGGTCGGCGACTCGGTCACCGTCACGGACGGCCCGTTCGCCACCCTCCAGGCGACGATCAACGAGATCAACGCGGACTCGAAGAAGGTCAAGGGTCTCGTCGAGATCTTCGGCCGCGAGACCCCGGTCGAGCTGAGCTTCGACCAGATCCAGAAGAACTGACACAGAGCTTCCGACCAGGTCAGAACAGCCCCTCGTGGCCGTTCTGACCTGTCGGTTTTTAACCGTGCGGCGATACCCGTTATCGTTGTGCGGTATGCCTCCATCCGGATCCATCGGATGGAGTGCCGAAAACTCTCACTAGGACCCGGAGAGAGCAATGCCTCCCAAGAAGAAGAAGGTCACGGGGCTTATCAAGCTCCAGATCCAGGCCGGCGCGGCCAACCCGGCCCCGCCGGTCGGCCCCGCCCTGGGTCAGCACGGCGTCAACATCATGGAGTTCTGCAAGGCCTACAACGCCGCGACCGAGTCGCAGCGTGGCATGGTCGTGCCGGTGGAGATCACGGTCTACGAGGACCGTTCCTTCACCTTCATCACCAAGACTCCGCCGGCCGCGAAGCTGATCCTCAAGGCCGCTGGTGTGGACAAGGGCTCCGGCGAGCCGCACAAGACCAAGGTCGCCAAGCTCACCCGCGACCAGGTCCGTGACATCGCCACGACCAAGATGCCCGACCTGAACGCGAACGACCTGGACGCCGCGGAGAAGATCATCGCGGGGACCGCTCGTTCCATGGGTATCACCGTCGAGGGATGAGGGCCGCGGACTTTCGTCCGCACCCGTTGACCTTTGAGTGGCAGGGCCGCGCTGGCCCGGACCACGACTCCACACCTGAAACACCACAGGAGCAGAAGTGAAGCGCAGCAAGACTTTCCGCGCTGCGGACGCCAAGATCGACCGGGAGCGTCTGTACGCCCCCCTCGAGGCCGTCCGTCTCGCCAAGGACACCACGTCCACGAAGTTCGACGGCACCGTCGAGGTGGCCCTGCGGCTGGGCGTCGACCCCCGCAAGGCCGACCAGATGGTCCGTGGCACCGTGAACCTTCCGCACGGCACCGGCAAGACCGCCCGGGTCCTGGTCTTCGCGACCGGTGACCGTGCCGAGGCCGCGCGTGCCGCGGGCGCCGACATCATCGGCGCCGACGAGCTGATCGACGAGGTGGCGAAGGGTCGTCTGGACTTCGACGCCGTCGTCGCCACTCCGGACCTCATGGGCAAGGTCGGCCGTCTCGGCCGGGTGCTCGGTCCGCGTGGTCTGATGCCGAACCCGAAGACCGGCACCGTCACCCCCGATGTCGCGAAGGCCGTGACCGACATCAAGGGCGGCAAGATCGAGTTCCGTGTCGACAAGCACTCGAACCTGCACTTCATCATCGGCAAGGTCTCCTTCGACGAGACCAAGCTGGTGGAGAACTACGCGGCGGCGCTGGAGGAGATCCTCCGTCTGAAGCCGTCCGCCGCGAAGGGCCGCTACATCAAGAAGGCGACCCTCACCACCACGATGGGTCCCGGCATCCCGCTGGACTCCAACCGCACCCGCAACCTCCTCGTCGAGGAGGACCCGGCCGCCGTCTGATTCGACGGCAGTCGCGGGTTCGCGCAGGGCTGACCGACCGGTCCCCGTGCCTCACCGGAGGCGCGGGGACCGGTTGTTTTCGGAAGCGTGTTGTCAGCCGTATGAGTTACCGTTCAAGAGTTCACAGCAAAGAAATACAAGGGGCGGGACATGAACAAGTCCATATGGAGGCGTGCGGGCCTTTCGTTGACGGCGGTTGCCGTGATCGCCGGAGCTTCGGCGTGCGGTGGCGAGGACGACAAGAAGAAGTCCGCCGACAACGGCTCCCAGACCAAGGTCCAGTCGGGCGCCGAGGTCACCAAGGCCCTCCAGGCCGCGTACAAGAAGACCGACGAGGCGAAGTCCGCCAAGGTCTCGATGTCGATGACGATGCCGAAGACGGCCGACGACCCCGGTGGCCAGATGACGATGACCGGCGTCATGGGGTGGGACCCCATGATGATGGACATCACGGCCAAGGGTGACGCCCTCGCGGCCGAGGCGGGCGCCGGGATGCCCGAGCAGATGCGCATGATGATGCTGGAAAACGTCATGTACGTGGACATGGGCGCGGCGATGGCCAAGGACATGGACGGCAAGCGCTGGATGAAGATGGACCTCGCCGCGCTGGCCGAGGAGTCCGGTGACCCGGCGATCCAGAAGCAGATGACCGGCGGTCTGGACGAGATGAACCAGAGCCCGGCCGAGCAGCTCGCCGTGCTGCTGGAGTCCAAGAGCATCAAGCACGTCGGTCCCGCGAAGGTGGGCGGCGTCGACACCCAGCACTACAAGGGCACCATCTCGGTCGCCGAGATGCTGAAGGCCAACAAGTCCCTCGTGCTCAACGACGCCGAGCGCAAGGAACTGACCGACAGCATGAAGACGGCGGGCATCACGTCCTACGACACCCAGGTCTGGGTGAACGGGGACGGCTTCCCGGTGAAGACGGACATCTCCGTCGCCACCAAGGAGGGCGTCATCAAGATGGTCGCGAACTACTCCGAGTACGGCGCCAAGACGTCCGTGACGCCTCCGCCGGCGAAGGACACCCTCGACTTCGCGGCGATGATGAAGGACCTGGGCGCGAGCATGGAAGAGGCCGGGGCCACCCCGTAAGGCTTCCGTCCGGTGCGCGCACCGACCCGATCGCCTCTCGTCCGGACCCCGGGCGGGAGGCGATTTGCGTCGGCTCGTGCCCGTCGCGTACGCTTCCCGAGAAGCCAAAGACCGCTGGTTGTTGCCGCGTGCTCGTAAGAGGGTGCGGCGGCCGAAGGATCCGCTAACTGCGGACGGCCCGCGCAGGTGATTGTGGAGCAGCTCCCGGATTCCATTCGGTCGAGCCACGCCCCGTGCGCCTGCGCCGGGGCGTTTCGTTTGTCCAGTTTCCTCCTTCGGGTCCGCGCGGTCCTCATCACCCGGAAGGAGGCCGACGCCCATGGCTAGGCCCGACAAGGCTGCCGCGGTAGCCGAGCTGGCGGACCAGTTCCGCGGCTCGAACGCCGCCGTGCTGACCGAGTACCGGGGTCTCACCGTGGCGCAGCTCAAGCAGCTGCGCCGCTCCCTCGGTGAGAACGCCCAGTACGCCGTGGTGAAGAACACGCTGACCAAGATCGCGGCCAATGAGGCCGGGATCACTTCGCTCGACGACCTGTTCAACGGTCCGACGGCGGTTGCCTTCGTCACCGGTGACCCGGTGGAGTCGGCGAAGGGTCTTCGTGACTTCGCCAAGGACAACCCGAATCTGATCATCAAGGGCGGCGTCCTCGACGGCAAGGCGCTGTCCGCCGATGAGATCAAGAAGCTCGCGGACCTCGAGTCCCGCGAGGTTCTGCTCGCCAAGCTGGCGGGCGCCATGAAGGGCAAGCAGTCGCAGGCTGCCTCCCTCTTCCAGGCGCTCCCGTCGAAGCTCGTCCGCACGGTGGACGCGCTTCGCGCCAAGCGCGACGAGCAGGGCGGTGCCGAGTAACTCGGCTCGCGCATTGACCACCGCCGCAGGCGGGGGTCTCAGCGGGCCGAACGTACGCCCGCCTCTATGTACATCCGGCACCAGCCGAATTAGTGGAAGGACGCCATCATGGCGAAGCTCAGCCAGGACGACCTGCTCGCGCAGTTCGACGAGATGACCCTCATCGAGCTCTCCGAGTTCGTGAAGGCCTTCGAGGAGCGCTTCGACGTCACCGCCGCCGCGGCCGCCCCGGTCGTCGTCGCGGGTGGTGCCGCCGGTGGCGCCGCCGCCGAGGTCGAGGAGCAGGACGAGTTCGACGTCATCCTCACGGGCGCCGGCGAGAAGAAGATCCAGGTCATCAAGGTCGTGCGTGAGCTGACCTCCCTGGGTCTGAAGGAGGCCAAGGACCTCGTCGACGGCACCCCGAAGGCTGTCCTCGAGAAGGTCGCCAAGGACGTCGCCGAGAAGGCCGCCGAGTCCCTCAAGGCCGCGGGCGCGGGCGTCGAGGTCAAGTGACCCCCAAAGCCGCAGCAGATCGCTTCTGACCGGCGCTCCGGCGCCGCGGGAGGACTGTGAGGCTCGTCTCGTACTGTAACGGGACACCGTCTCAGGGCGATCACCCAATAGGGTGGTCGCCCTTTGGCGTATCCGTGACGGGCCGGGCCGTGCCGCCTTGCACTGGGGCGTGCGGCGAGTATGGTGATCATCTCCGTGCGTCTCGCCCGCCGGGAAGCAGATTTCCCAAGCGGCGGTGTGTGGTCCTTCGTGCCTGGTCGGTGACGGTTCCGGCGGCCGGGCCGGGGCAGGGGGCCTTGACGAACGGCACGCAGCGCGCAATTCTCAGGACGCGTCGTCACAACCGATCCGTATCCGAGGCATGGATCGGTGGCCGAGCGGGCAGTATCGATGTGCGCCTCCCGGGCGTGAGGGTTGATGCGGAGTTGAGAACAACGAGGGCAGCGAGGGTCTCGAAAAGCCCGCACTGGACATCAGTGTGCCAAGTGGCTACACTGACCCTTTGCGCTGCCTGTTAACTGCCTCCTGCCCGTCACCAGGGGCATCCCCTCGCATGAGCACACTGGGCCGAGCCATCCCTGACCAGGGGTTTCTCAGTCCTCGCCCGGCTTGGGACCGGTACGCGCGTAGTGAGTCCGAGCCCTCGGAAGGACCCCCTCTTGGCCGCCTCGCGCAACGCCTCGACCGCGAATACGAACAACGGCGCCAGCACCGCCCCGCTGCGCATTTCCTTTGCAAAGATCAAAGAGCCCCTTGAGGTCCCGAACCTCCTCGCGCTCCAGACCGAGAGCTTCGACTGGCTGCTCGGCAATGCCGCGTGGAAGGCTCGTGTCGAGGCGGCTCTGGACAGCGGACAGGACGTCCCCACCAAGTCCGGTCTGGAGGAGATCTTCGAGGAGATCTCCCCGATCGAGGACTTCAGCGGGTCGATGTCGCTGACTTTCCGCGACCACCGCTTCGAGCCTCCGAAGAACTCGATCGACGAGTGCAAGGAGCGCGACTTCACCTACGCCGCGCCGCTCTTCGTCACGGCGGAGTTCACCAACAACGAGACCGGCGAGATCAAGTCGCAGACGGTCTTCATGGGTGATTTCCCGCTGATGACGAACAAGGGCACGTTCGTGATCAACGGCACCGAGCGTGTCGTCGTGTCCCAGCTGGTCCGCTCGCCGGGCGTCTACTTCGACTCCAACATCGACAAGACGTCCGACAAGGACATCTTCACCGCCAAGGTCATCCCGTCCCGGGGCGCCTGGCTGGAGATGGAGATCGACAAGCGCGACATGGTCGGTGTCCGCATCGACCGCAAGCGCAAGCAGTCCGTCACCGTCCTGCTGAAGGCGCTCGGCTGGACCACCGAGCAGATCCTGCAGGAGTTCGGCGAGTACGAGTCCATGCGCGCCACCCTGGAGAAGGACCACACCCAGGGCCAGGACGACGCGCTGCTCGACATCTACCGCAAGCTGCGTCCGGGCGAGCCGCCCACCCGCGAGGCCGCGCAGACGCTGTTGGAGAACCTCTACTTCAACCCGAAGCGCTACGACCTGGCCAAGGTCGGCCGTTACAAGGTCAACAAGAAGCTCGGCGCCGACGAGCCGCTGAGCGCCGGCGTGCTCACCACCGACGATGTCATCGCCACCATCAAGTACCTGGTGAAGCTGCACGCCGGTGAGGTCGAGACGATCGGCGAGTCCGGCCGTTCGATCATGGTCGAGACCGATGACATCGACCACTTCGGCAACCGTCGTATCCGTAACGTCGGCGAGCTGATCCAGAACCAGGTCCGTACGGGTCTCGCCCGTATGGAGCGCGTCGTGCGCGAGCGCATGACCACTCAGGACGTCGAGGCGATCACGCCGCAGACCCTGATCAACATCCGGCCGGTCGTCGCCTCCATCAAGGAGTTCTTCGGCACCAGCCAGCTGTCCCAGTTCATGGACCAGAACAACCCGCTGTCGGGGCTGACGCACAAGCGTCGTCTGAACGCCCTCGGCCCGGGTGGTCTCTCCCGTGAGCGGGCCGGCTTCGAGGTCCGTGACGTGCACCCGTCCCACTACGGACGGATGTGCCCGATCGAGACCCCCGAAGGCCCGAACATCGGTCTGATCGGTTCGCTCGCCTCCTACGGCCGGATCAACGCGTTCGGCTTCATCGAGACGCCGTACCGCAAGGTCGTCGACGGCGGGGTCACCGACGAGGTGGACTACCTGACCGCCGACGAGGAGGACCGCTTCGTCATCGCGCAGGCCAACGCCACGATCTCGGAGGACCTCCAGTTCACCGAGCCCCGCGTGCTGGTCCGCCGCCGCGGCGGCGAGGTCGACTACGTGCCGCCGGCCGAGGTCGACTACATGGACGTCTCGCCGCGCCAGATGGTGTCGGTCGCGACCGCCATGATCCCCTTCCTGGAGCACGACGACGCCAACCGTGCCCTCATGGGCGCGAACATGATGCGTCAGGCCGTTCCGCTGATCACGGCCGAGGCGCCGCTGGTCGGTACCGGTATGGAGTACCGCTGCGCCGTCGACGCCGGCGACGTCATCAAGGCCGAGAAGGACGGTGTGGTCCAGGAGGTCTCCGCGGACTACATCACCGTCGGCAACGACGACGGTACGTACACCACCTACCGGGTGGCCAAGTTCTCCCGCTCCAACCAGGGCACCTCGGTCAACCAGAAGGTCATCGTCGCCGAGGGCGACCGGGTCGTCGAGAGCCAGGTGCTCGCCGACGGACCGGCCACCGAGGACGGCGAGATGGCGCTGGGCAAGAACCTGCTCGTCGCGTTCATGCCGTGGGAGGGCCACAACTACGAGGACGCGATCATCCTGTCGCAGCGCCTCGTCCAGGACGACGTGCTGTCCTCGATCCACATCGAGGAGCACGAGGTCGACGCCCGGGACACCAAGCTCGGTCCCGAGGAGATCACCCGGGACATCCCGAACGTCTCCGAGGAGGTCCTCGCCGACCTCGACGAGCGCGGCATCATCCGGATCGGTGCCGAGGTCGTCGCCGGCGACATCCTGGTCGGCAAGGTCACGCCCAAGGGCGAGACCGAGCTGACCCCGGAGGAGCGCCTGCTCCGCGCGATCTTCGGCGAGAAGGCCCGTGAGGTCCGTGACACGTCCCTGAAGGTCCCGCACGGCGAGATCGGCAAGGTCATCGGCGTCCGCGTCTTCGACCGCGAGGAAGGCGACGAGCTCCCGCCCGGCGTCAACCAGCTGGTCCGGGTCTACGTGGCCCAGAAGCGCAAGATCACCGACGGTGACAAGCTGGCCGGCCGCCACGGCAACAAGGGCGTCATCTCCAAGATCCTGCCGATCGAGGACATGCCGTTCCTGGAGGACGGCACCCCGGTCGACATCATCCTCAACCCGCTCGGTGTGCCGTCCCGGATGAACCCGGGACAGGTCCTCGAGATCCACCTCGGCTGGCTCGCCAGCCAGGGCTGGAAGGTCGAGGGCAACGAGGAGTGGATGGAGCGGCTGAAGGCCATCGGCGCGGACGACGTCCGCCCGGGCACCAATGTCGCCACCCCGGTCTTCGACGGCGCCCGCGAGGACGAGATCGCCGGTCTCTTCGAGTCGACGATCCCCAACCGCGACGGTGACCGCATGGTCCTGCCGTCCGGTAAGGCCTGGATGTTCGACGGCCGCTCCGGCGAGCCGTTCCCGGACCCGATCTCGGTCGGGTACATGTACATCCTCAAGCTCCACCACCTGGTCGACGACAAGCTGCACGCCCGGTCGACCGGTCCGTACTCGATGATCACCCAGCAGCCGCTGGGTGGTAAGGCCCAGTTCGGTGGCCAGCGCTTCGGTGAGATGGAGGTGTGGGCGCTGGAGGCTTATGGCGCCGCATACGCCCTCCAGGAGCTGCTGACCATCAAGTCCGACGACGTCACCGGCCGTGTGAAGGTCTACGAGGCCATCGTCAAGGGCGAGAACATTCCCGAGCCCGGCATCCCGGAGTCCTTCAAGGTGCTCATCAAGGAGATGCAGTCCCTGTGTCTCAACGTGGAGGTGCTGTCCTCGGACGGTATGTCCATCGAGATGCGCGACACCGACGAGGACGTCTTCCGTGCCGCGGAAGAGCTCGGCATCGACCTGTCCCGGCGCGAGCCGAGCAGCGTCGAAGAGGTCTGACGGGTCCGGCCGGGGCTCCCTCACGAGCCCCGGCCGCCACCCCCAGGACTCCGTACAGACCACTGAGAGACACAACCCTGAGAGGGATTGACGCATAGTGCTCGACGTCAACTTCTTCGACGAGCTTCGGATCGGCCTGGCCACCGCTGACGACATCCGTCAGTGGTCGCACGGCGAGGTGAAGAAGCCCGAGACCATCAACTACCGCACCCTCAAGCCCGAGAAGGACGGACTCTTCTGCGAGAAGATCTTCGGTCCGACCCGGGACTGGGAGTGCTACTGCGGCAAGTACAAGCGTGTCCGCTTCAAGGGCATCATTTGTGAGCGCTGCGGCGTCGAGGTGACCCGCGCCAAGGTGCGGCGTGAGCGGATGGGCCACATCGAGCTGGCCGCTCCCGTCACCCACATCTGGTACTTCAAGGGCGTCCCCTCGCGCCTGGGCTACCTGCTCGACCTCGCGCCGAAGGACCTCGAGAAGGTCATCTACTTCGCCGCGTACATGATCACGTACGTCGACGACGAGCGCCGTACCCGCGACCTGCCGTCGCTGGAGGCCCATGTCTCCGTCGAGCGCCAGCAGATCGAGAACCGCCGCGACGCCGATGTCGAGACCCGGGCCAAGAAGCTCGAGTCCGACCTGGCCGAGCTGGAGGCCGAGGGCGCCAAGGCGGACGTGCGCCGCAAGGTGCGCGAGGGCGCCGAGCGTGAGATGAAGCAGCTGCGCGACCGCGCCCAGCGCGAGATCGACCGGCTCGACGAGGTGTGGAACCGCTTCAAGAACCTCAAGGTCCAGGACCTGGAGGGCGACGAGCTGCTCTACCGCGAGCTGCGCGACCGCTTCGGTACCTACTTCGACGGTTCGATGGGCGCCGCCGCGCTGCAGAAGCGCCTGGAGTCCTTCGACCTGAACGAGGAGGCCGAGCGCCTCCGCGAGATCATCAGGACCGGCAAGGGCCAGAAGAAGACCCGTGCGCTCAAGCGCCTCAAGGTCGTCTCCGCGTTCCTCCAGACCAGCAACAGCCCCAAGGGCATGGTGCTGGACTGCGTCCCGGTGATCCCGCCGGACCTGCGTCCGATGGTGCAGCTGGACGGTGGCCGCTTCGCGACCTCCGACCTGAACGACCTGTACCGCCGCGTCATCAACCGGAACAACCGGCTGAAGCGTCTGCTCGACCTCGGTGCCCCCGAGATCATCGTGAACAACGAGAAGCGGATGCTCCAGGAGGCCGTCGACGCGCTGTTCGACAACGGCCGCCGCGGCCGTCCGGTCACCGGCCCGGGCAACCGCCCGCTGAAGTCCCTCAGCGACATGCTGAAGGGCAAGCAGGGCCGTTTCCGTCAGAACCTCCTCGGCAAGCGTGTGGACTACTCCGCGCGTTCCGTGATCGTCGTCGGTCCGCAGCTCAAGCTGCACCAGTGCGGTCTGCCGAAGGCCATGGCGCTGGAGCTCTTCAAGCCGTTCGTGATGAAGCGCCTGGTCGACCTGAACCACGCGCAGAACATCAAGTCGGCCAAGCGGATGGTCGAGCGCGGCCGGACCGTCGTGTACGACGTCCTCGAAGAGGTCATCGCCGAGCACCCGGTCCTGCTGAACCGTGCCCCCACCCTGCACCGTCTGGGCATCCAGGCGTTCGAGCCGCAGCTGGTCGAGGGCAAGGCCATCCAGATCCACCCGCTCGTCTGCACCGCGTTCAACGCGGACTTCGACGGTGACCAGATGGCCGTCCACCTGCCGCTGTCGGCGGAGGCCCAGGCCGAGGCCCGCATCCTGATGCTGTCCTCGAACAACATCCTCAAGCCGGCCGACGGCCGTCCCGTCACCATGCCCACCCAGGACATGGTGCTCGGCCTCTTCTTCCTCACCACGGACGAAGAGGAGCGCGAGGTCAAGGGCGAGGGCCGGTCCTTCGGCTCCACCGCCGAGGCGATCATGGCGTTCGACGCCCGTGAGCTGTCCCTCCAGGCCAAGGTCGACATCCGCTTCCCGGTGGGCACCATCCCGCCGCGCGGCTGGACCCCGCCGGTCGACGAGGACGGCAACGGCGCCGGCGACGGGCTCGGCGGCACCTGGCAGCAGGGTGACAGCTTCCGGCTGAACACCACCCTCGGCCGGGCGCTCTTCAACGAGCTGCTGCCCGAGGACTACCCCTTCGTCGACTACTCCGTCGGCAAGAAGCAGCTCTCCGAGATCGTCAACGACCTCGCCGAGCGCTACCCCAAGGTCATCGTGGCGGCGACGCTCGACAACCTGAAGGCCGCGGGCTTCTACTGGGCCACCCGTTCCGGCGTCACCGTCGCCGTCACGGACATCGTGGTCCCGGAGGCGAAGAAGGAGATCGTCGCCTCGTACGAGGCCAAGGACGAGAAGATCCAGAAGCAGTACGAGCGCGGCCTGATCACCAAGCAGGAGCGCACGAACGAGCTGATCGACAACTGGACCCGCGCGACCAACGAGGTCGCCGAGGCGATGAACGCGAACTTCCCGAAGACCAACCCCATCTTCATGATGGTGGACTCGGGTGCTCGTGGAAACATGATGCAGATGCGTCAGATCGCCGGTATGCGTGGTCTGGTGTCCAACGCCAAGAACGAGACGATCCCGCGTCCCATCAAGGCGTCGTTCCGTGAGGGCCTGTCGGTGCTGGAGTACTTCATCTCCACGCACGGTGCCCGTAAGGGTCTCGCCGACACCGCCCTGCGTACCGCCGACTCGGGTTACCTGACCCGTCGTCTGGTGGACGTCTCGCAGGACGTGATCATCCGCGAGGAGGACTGCGGCACCGAGCGCGGTCTGAAGCTGGGGATCGCCGAGCGCGGCGCCGACGGCGTCCTGCGCAAGGCCGAGAACGTCGAGACGTCCGTGTACGCCCGGATGCTCGCCGAGGACGTCGTCGTCGACGGCAAGGTCATCGCGCCCGCCAATGTCGACCTGGGTGACGTGCTCATCGACGCCCTGGTCGCGGCCGGTGTGGAGGAGGTCAAGACCCGCTCGGTCCTGACCTGTGAGTCCGCGGTCGGCACCTGCGCGTTCTGCTACGGCCGCTCGCTCGCCACCGGCAAGCTGGTCGACATCGGTGAGGCGGTCGGCATCATCGCCGCCCAGTCCATCGGTGAGCCCGGTACCCAGCTGACGATGCGTACCTTCCACACCGGTGGTGTGGCCGGTGACGACATCACCCAGGGTCTGCCGCGTGTCGTCGAGCTCTTCGAGGCGCGTACCCCCAAGGGTGTCGCCCCGATCTCGGAGGCGGCCGGCCGTGTCCGGATCGAGGAGACCGAGAAGACCAAGAAGCTCGTCGTCACCCCGGACGACGGCAGCGACGAGACGGCCTTCCCGATCTCGAAGCGTGCCAAGGTCCTGGTGCACGAGGGCGACCACGTCGAGGTCGGCCAGCCGCTGACCTTCGGTGCGACCAACCCGCACGACGTGCTGCGCATCCTCGGCCAGCGGGCCGTCCAGGTCCACCTGGTGGGCGAGGTGCAGAAGGTCTACAACTCGCAGGGTGTGTCGATCCACGACAAGCACATCGAGATCATCATCCGGCAGATGCTGCGCCGGGTGACGATCATCGAGTCCGGCGACGCGGAGCTGCTGCCGGGCGAGCTGGTCGAGCGCTCGAAGTTCGAGACCGAGAACCGTCGTGTGGTCACCGAGGGCGGGCACCCCGCCTCCGGCCGTCCGCAGCTGATGGGTATCACCAAGGCGTCGCTGGCCACCGAGTCGTGGCTGTCGGCGGCGTCCTTCCAGGAGACGACCCGGGTTCTGACCGACGCGGCGATCAACGCCAAGTCGGACTCCCTGATCGGTCTCAAGGAGAACGTCATCATCGGTAAGCTCATCCCGGCCGGTACGGGTCTCGCCCGCTACCGCAACATCCGGGTCGAGCCGACCGAGGAGGCCAAGGCCGCGATGTACTCGGCCGTCGGCTACGACGACATCGACTACTCGCCGTTCGGCTCGGGCTCCGGCCAGGCCGTGCCGCTGGAGGACTACGACTACGGTCCGTACAACCAGTGAGTCGACGCGGCTGAGCCGCCGCGTCTGAAGCGAGTCGAAGGGCGGTCACCCCGATCGGGGTGACCGCCCTTCGGGCATTCCCGGGGTACGGGGCCGGAGGTTCAGCGGCCCGTCAGCTGCCAGACCGCGAGGCCGAGCCCGGCGCTCGCGGTGAGCGCGGCGACACTGGCGAGCGGCCAGCGGGCGCGCTCCAGGGAGTCCAGCCGGGACTCCATGTCGGCGAGCTGCTTATCGGTCTGGTCGCTCCGCTGGACCAGGAGCGCGAGGGCTCCGTCGACCCGGGCGAAGCCCGCCTCCAGGGTGCCGCGGAGCCGCTCCAGCTCGACGGCGACTCCGAGGGAGGGGTGCGAGGACGGGGGATCAGAATCGGCCATCGGCACCCCCCTGAACATTGTTGGTGTTGGTGTCGGTGTCGGTGTCGGCTACGGATTCGGGACCGGTTTCCGCTTCGGTGGCCGGCGCGGGGCCGGGGCGCGTACCGGCTTCGCCGTCGCGGTCCGACCCGCCGAGCCAGGCCGGGAGCAGTCGCTGTACGCCGTCGAGCGCCATGGTCCTGGCCAGCGCGCCCGAGACGGCCAGAGCCGCGGCCACCCACGGCAGGGTGCTCGGGATCCCCGAGGCGTCGACGATCGCGGGCAGGGCCACGGCGATGCCCACCGCGGTCTGCAGAACGGTACGGGCGGTCCGCCGGGCGGCTTCGGACATGACTGCCTCCTTCAGATGGTTACTCGGATGACCCGGTGTGGGGGACCTTGAGCGCCTGCCAGGAGGCGTGGCCGGGCCAGCCGTCGGCGTCCGTGCCCCGGAAGCCGAGCTTCCGTTGCCAGCGGGCGTACGACCGCCGGTCCGCGTCGCTCCAGCGGGGCCCGGGGCCGACGGCGTACTCCGAGCAGCCCTCGGCGATCAGCCGCCGGCCCATGGCGGTGATCACCGGGGAGCTGGGCCCGGCCCGGAACCAGGCCGTACCGGGGAACGGGTGGTGCTTCGGTGTACCCGGTCCGCCCGGCCGCGGCGGGGCGGGCTCGCCGGGCCGGTCGGCGAGTCTGCGGGCGATCCCGGCCCGCAGGTCGGGCAGGGTGAATCCGCGGGGGTCGACCTTCCGGTTCGACCACTCCAGATGGCCGATCACGCTCTTCGCGCTCCAGCCGTGGGCCCGGCAGAGCGCGGCCGAGGCCCGGACGATCGCGTCGACCTGGGCGGCGGGCCAGGGGTCCTCGCCGTCACCGAGGTTGACGCACTCGAAGCCGTAGAAGTGGGCGTTGCCGTCGACGGCTCCCCGGCTGCCCTGGTGCTCGTTCGTGGGCGGCGGCCGGGTGCCGTAGCGCTCGTCCGCCACGGCGCGCAGCACGTCCGGATCGCCGCCGCCCGCGTGGTTGGCGCGGCCGTGGCCGACCAGGTGGACGGTGCCGTCCTTGGCGATCACGCCGTGGCAGAGGGGGCCCGGGAGGTCGGGTCGGCCCCGGGAGCACAGGGCGACGGAGGACGCCGTTCCGGAGCCGGCGGTGTGATGGATCATCACTCCGTGCGCGGGGCCCCAGGGTCCCGTGTGATCGCGGTTGTGGGTGCGCCAGCCGGGGCGCTCGACGACCGTGACGCCCTCGGCGCGCAGGGCCGCGAGCAGCCGGGCGGCGGTCAGCGGGGTGGCCATGGGCGTACCTCCGAAGGGGCGGGGGTCATGGGTGGGGCGTGCGGTGGCACGGGTACGCCGCGGTTCACAGCGGGCGTCCTTCGGCGTACAGCACGCCCACGGTCGCCTCGCCCGGTCCTGCGGCCCGGCGGCCCTCGATGTACAGACCGCTTCGGACGGGGAGCGTCAGACCGTGCGGGACGTCGATCTCCAGGGTGGCCGACGCGCCGGTCGCGCTCACCGGGTCGCCGACCGGGACGGTCGTGCCGTCGGCGGCGAGGCGCAGCACCCGGGCCTCGACCGTGGTGCCGGGGGCGGCCAGGAGGCGGACGCCGACCGCGATCCGGGGGCGCTGGAGGGGGAAGTCGCCCTGGAGTACCGGGGTCCACTGCGTCGAGGTGACGGCGATGGGCGCGGGGTAGAGGGCGAGGGGGAGGGGCAGGGTGTTCTGCGGTTGGGTGACGGCGGCCAGGGCCACCCGGTCCAGCCTCCGCCGCATTTCGTTGATCAGGTCGACGAGGTCTTCGGGCAGGGCGGGCATCAGGGCGCCTCCAGATACAGTTCGGCCGTCTCGGGGCGGCCGCGCTGGGGCGGGGACACCTTGATGCCGATGACCCGGTACCGCCGGTCGAGCCCCTCCGGGTGCCATTCGTCGGTGATCCGCAGCCGTACGGTCCGGCTGAGCAGTTCGGGTGCGACGGGGAGGCTGCCGTCCAGCCGCACGGTGACCTCGGGGATGACGACGGCGCCCCGGGCGTCCTGCAGGGTCTTCCAGGCCAGGAAGTCGAGCGGTCCTCTTGTGGTGGCCGACGAGTTCTCGGCGCTGAGGTCGATCTGGGGCCAGCCGGCCTCGATCAGCTCCTCGGCCACCCACTCGCGTGAGGAGACCGGCCGGCCCTCTCCGTTCGGGTCGCTGGAGTGGTTGCCCCCGCGGGCCCGGGAGTGGGTACCGCCGCGGGTCGCGTCGCGGGGGAAGGCGTACGAGAGGATCGTGCCGGGACGGTCCAGTACGAGGTCGGCGGGGCCGCCGTCGAGCTCGGGGCTGCCCAGCCGGAGCAGCCGGGTGCGCTGCCCGGTGACCGGGTCGCGCCGGACGACGATGTGGTGCTCGAAGCCCTTGCCCTGCTCGGCGATCTGGTGCATCGCCTCCTCGTAGGTGACCTCGTCCCCCTCCCACCAGGCGACGCTCTGCTCGACGCCCGAGTCCTCGTACGATTCGAAGACGACACCGATATCGCCGCTGGGCCTCTGCTGCATCAGCCGCCACAGAATCCGGGCGATCTGCAGCTGGTCCCGGCCGCCGCGGTCGACGACGGAGGTGCGGATCCGGCGGCGGGCGGCGTACGAGTCGAAGGTGGCGGCCTGGACGGCGAGAGTGAGGACGCCCTTGTCGTCGGAGGCGGGGGTGGTGGTCCAGACGATGCCGCCCCACCACAGGTCGTTGCCCCGCTCCAGGTAGACCGAGGTACGGCCCTCGACGATCTTCCGGGCGCGGGCGGCGATCCGGGCGTCGGGGACGGGGATGGTGCCGGTGAGGGAGCCACTGCGGCCGATGTAGTCGTCGAAGGAGACGTCCCGCAGGGGGAGGACGTCGATCGGCCGGTCGGTGAGCAGATCGCAGAACAGCACCCGGTAGGGCGTGTCCGTGGTCATACGGCGGCTGCCTCGTAGGTGCCGGAGCCGACGATGTGGTCGGTGGCCTTCCAGGTCCAGGGGTAGGCGCTGTCCACGATGCCGACGCCGGACAGGGCGCCCCCGCGCACCTTGCCGGAGCTGACCTCCACCTCGAACCAGTTGGTGCTGGTGAGGCGGAGCCGGCCGACGGCGCGGTCCGCCGGGGTGGCCGGGGACTGGTCCGCGCCTTGGTGGAGCTCGACGAAGCCGATGCCGTGGGTGGTGCCGGCCGCGGTGACCGGGAGGCTGAAGCGCCAGTTGGTGCTGCCGGTTCGGAAGTTGGTGGTGGTGCCGAAGGCGATCCGTACGTTGAAGTGGACGGTCGTGCCCTGCTGGACGTAGCGGCAGTCGACCGTGGTGTTGCCGAAGACCGGGTCGAGGCCGCTGACCGAGGTCCAGGCGGGGGTCCAGGAGCGCCACGCCGGGGCCGGGGGATAGGCGGTCCAGACGGTGCCGTTCCACCGCTCGAGCCGGGCGCCGTTGTCCCGGTACTGGCCGGTGTAGAGGCCGTCGAAGCCGTGAGTGGGGACGATGCCGCCCAGTGCGGCGGTGGGGTAGCGGCGATTCTCGACCGCGGTCGACCAGTTGATGGACGCGGCGTTCCTGGGCACCGTGACGGTGAACAGGGGCAGGGCGCCCGCCGGGGTCGGCGGTTCGACGGGCGCGGTGGGGGCGACCTGACCCTGGACGACCTTGATCACCGCCTGGGTGGCGCCCGTCTGGTCGTAGGGGCTGTCCTGGATCTCCAGGACGATCTTGTCCCGGCGCATGCCGTTGGGGTCGCCGGGGCTGATGGTGACGGTCTCCGGCTCGGTGACGGCCACCAGATAGGCGCCCTGCCGGTCGGTGGTCTGGACGATCGCGCGGCCGGTGTTGATGGTGCACTGCATGGCGTTGAGTCCGGCGAGGTGGAGGCCGCCGGGGACGACCCCGCCGCGGGAGGCCAGCGGGCCGATCGGGGTGAGCAGGGCGGAGGTGGCGAGGCGGGTGTCCTCCTGGGTCTGGCCGGTGGGCGCGTGCCAGACGGTACGGATGGTCATGGGTGCTCCTCGGGTCTGTGGTTCATCGGGTCGGCGGGGCGGCGGCGCCACGCCGGGCCTGCGGGGTGTCGGGACGGGCTCGGGACCCTCACCACTCGGCGCTGCGCCACCACACGGAGACGGTGGATTCGGGTTCGGAGGAACGCGGCCGGTACGACAGCTCGTTCACCCCGGGCCCGAGGGTGAACAGCTCCTCGGGGCTGCTGTCCGGCGCGGCCGTGTGGCGGCGGGACGCGGTGCCGTTGAGGGTGACCGTGCCCTCCGAGGTGTCCACGGCCAGTTCGTCGTCGACGCCGAGATCGATCAGGTAGCGCAGGCGCCGGGTGCCGCCCCGGTAGGTGAGCAGAGGGTTGGAGCAGGGGCCGCGGAAGGTGATCACGGGGTGGGACGGCGCGCTTCCGTCGTTGACGATCCGAAGGTCGCCGCTGCTGGTGGGCGTTCCCCAGTCGAGGGGCCAGGCGACGGGCCAGCGCAGGCCGACGGCGGGCAGGGGGGCCGCGGTGCTCCGGACCTGGGCGTCGACCGCGTACCTCCGGGGGTCGGTGGCGACCCACTGGACGCTCACCCGGCCGACGCCCTGGGCGACCAGGTTGCGGTCCGCGGGGATGACCCGCTGGGTGACCCTGGCCCGTACCGCCAGCGTCTCGCCGGCCAGCCGGACCGCGAGCCACTGCTCGGTGTCGGAGAGCGCGAGGGCGCGGCGCAGGGTGCGCAGGGTGTCCGCCGGGGCGGCGCCGGGGGCGGGCAGCAGCCAGATCTGGCCGCCGAACCGGCGCGGGCGGGCGTACTGCAGCCCGGTCCAGGCGCCGTGCGCGGTGGGACGGTCGGCGTCCGTGGTGTCGGCGTCCGGGAGGTCCTCCCAGCCGGTGAGGCCGGTGCGGTCGATCTCGTACGGCGTACCGGGGCCGAGGAGCAGCCCGCCCCACTGGATCTGCCCGTCGCGGGTGATCAGTGAGGCGGGTGTGGCGCCGTTGTCGGCGTCCACGGGGGGTGCGACGGGGGTGGCCATGGGCCGTCACCTCCTGGGGAGACGGTGCGGAGAGGTCGATGGGCCGGCGGGCCGGCGGGGCCGGGCCGGCGGGGGTGCGGATACGGGTGCGCGACCCGGTCCTGTGCGCCTCCTCGGCGGTACGGGGCGGAGCCCGGGGCGTCGTACGCGGTACGGGCCCGGGGCCTCATGCCGTAAGGGCGAGGAAGAGGAGGTCCTCGGCGATCTCGTGGGGGCCGGCGCCCGTGTCCTCGCGGAAGGTCTCCAGGTGGCGCCGTCGGCCCGTCGGTCCGGACTCGCGCCGGTCAGGTTCGGCGGCCCGCAGTTCGGGCACGTCGCCGAGGGGAGTGACCGGGCCTCCGCGGGCGCCGTGGGGCGGGTGGACGAGACCGCCGTCGGCGAGGAAGAAGTCCTTCACCTTCTTCCCGGCCTCTTTGAAGCCGGAGAAGTCGATATTCCGCACTTCGTCGATGAACCAGTTCACGAAGTGGGCCGGGGCCGAGAGGACCCCGACGAAGCTCTGGAAGGTGTTCACGACGGACTCCGCCGCGCCTTCGAGCAGGTCGGCCGTGGCGTCCTTCACCCCGCTCAGGCTGGAGGGGATCGTGTCACGGACCCACTCGACGAGGGGTTCGACGGCCTTCTGGAGCGCTTTCCAGGGGTCGCGGACGAGGGCGGTGACCGCGTCGGTCGCGCCGCGGATACCGTCGCGGGCCGCGGTGAGGCGCTCCGACACCTGCTTCCGGATGGACCGCACCGGCTCCTGAACCCTCGTCTTCAGGTCGTCCAGCGCGCCGCGGGCCGCTTCACGGGCGTTCTCGACGACCGGGGCGACCTGCTGCCCGATCCACTCGACGCCCTTCCGGAACGCCTCGAACGCCTCCTTCGCGTACCGCTTGGTCTCCTCGAAGTTGGTGACGAGGAGGATGATCGCGTCGATCGTCAGGAACACCGCGATGGCGGCTCCCCCGAAGGGGTTGCTCGCCGCCGCGGTATTGATGGCGATCATGGCGACGGCGGTGGCGATGAGCCCGCCCGCGATGACGTTCATAAAAGGTCTGATGATGTCGAACGCCCCGCCCACCAGGGCGGGCAGCGGGGCGACGCGCTCCCCGGCGGACGACAGCGACCGGGCCGATCCGCCCGATCTGCGGGCGGAGCGCTTGACGGCCTCCAGCCGGCCGGCCGCGGTGGTGGCGTTCCGTCCCAGGGCGCGGACCTGGGACGGGGCGGCCTCGGCGCGGGCCCGGAGGTCGTTGACGGCGGGCCCGGCGTCCGTGACGGCGCTCCTGAGCCGACGGACGGAGTCGGTGCCGGTACGGGTGGATTCCCGCAGGCCGCGTACGGAGCCGGCGGCCTGGGCGGCCCGGGTTCCGAACAGGCTCATCGGCCCGGCGGTCCCGGCGAGCGGATGGACGGCGGAAGCGGCGGCGTGCGCGCTCATCCGCGCGCCTTCACCAGGAACATCAGCGCCTTGGCCGTGGCCCGCGGGTCACTGGTGGGAGCGGCGTGGTAGTGCTCGATGTGGAAACCGGCGCCCGGGTCTCCGGCGCCCGATCCCTCCCGGGCCCGCCGGGCGGTGTACCGCAGCAGCCGGGAGAGCTTGGACAGGGGCAGGACGGCCTCGGCCTCCCCGGCCTCGGCGATGATCGCCGGGACGCCGCCCGTTCGGGGCGCCACGACACCGCCTTCGGCCAGCCGGGGGATGGCGGAGAACTTGGGGAGGCCCCTGCCCCCGATGAGGGGGACCCAGTCGGGAACCTTGAAGCTGAGGGAGTTGAACGCCCGGATCGCGCCGTTGACCAGGTCGATCACACTGTTGATCGGGGACCTGACCTTGTCCTTGACCGCACCGAAGGCGTCCTCGGCGATGCCGGAGAGCTTTCCCCACGCCTTGGAGATCTTGTCCTTGGCGGTGCTGAAGGCGTTCGGGACGTTCTTGATGAACTCGGTGACGGGCTCGATGTGGCCCTGGATCCTCTCCCAGATCTCCTTGACCTTCGCCCGGGCGTTGTCGAGCTTGTCCCGGATGTTGTCCTTGACGTTGTTGAAGCCGTTCTTCACGGACTCCTTGACGTTGCGGACGGTGTCCGTGACCTTCTTCTTGATGCCGTCGTAGGTGTCCTTGACGCTCTTGCCGAACGCCTTGATCTTCGGCAGGGCCTTCTCGCTCACCTTCTTGACGGCGTTCACGATGCCGTCGAACGCCTTCTTGACCGCCTTCCTCAGCCCTTCCGACCGGAGGGCCAGATCGATGATCCCCTCCACCAGGGAGAGGATCAGCTCGGTCAGCCGGACGAAGAGGTTGCCCCGCATGGAGCGGTTGAGCCCGTCCATGCCCCTCTTGGCGTTGTCGGCGCCGCCCTTGAACTTGCCGACCTGGCCGCCGCCCTTCTCGCCGGCCTTGCCCAGGTCGTCGACGGTCCTCTTGGCGCGGTCGGAGTTGTCCCGGAGCTTCTTCACCTCCTTGGCGGCGTCCTTGGCGGCGTTCTTGAGCTTCTTGACGCCGCCCTCGCTGTTCTGCGCGCCGGTCTTGAGGCCGTTGACGGCGCGCCCGGCGCTGTCGGACCGGTCCTTGAGCGTTTTGAGGGAGCCGTTGGCATTGTTGAGTGCTCTGACGAGAGACATCGGGAGTCTCCTTCGTTCTCCGTTTCCGGCGGCGGGTCAACGCCCGTCGACGGCCCGGGTGAGGGCGTTCGCGTCCTGGGTGACGGTGCGCAGGTCCGGGGTGGTGGTGGCCCGACCCCCCGCCCCGGGCCGCGTGGTGGCACGGGCGGCGGTTCTGGCGGCGGCGCGCCCTGTCGTGGCACGAGCGCCCCCGGGGGATCGGTTCTGGCGGTCGGTCCTGTTCTGTCCGCCCCGGCTCCGGTCGCCTCCGCCGCCCGCGCGCACGGTGTTCCGCGCCGTGCGCGTCCGGCCTTCTTCGAGTGCCGCTATACGGCTGTTGAGCAGGTCCATATCGCGTTGCGCCCGGTCCATGGGGGTGCGCCACGCGCGGTCCTCGTCGCCCGGGGCGAGGCCGATCCGGGCCCGCCGCGAGCCCTCCCGGGCCTGCGGCAGCTGATAGAAGCGCCGTCTCCGCCGCTGGTCCGGGTCCTCGCCGGGCTCCGGGGCCGGGGCACCGTGCAGCCAGCGGCGGAGCATGTTCCCCGCTCCGTAGAACGGTCTGCGAGCGACGTTGTTGATTTTTTCCGAGAGGTCGAAGAGCGACAGGTCTATCTTGAAGAGCACCAGACCGAGGGCGAGGAGGAGCACATCGGGCTGGGTCTTGACCATCTCGGGGCTGATCGTGAACGGACCGATCTGCGTTCCGCCGCCACCGCCCCCGGCCGGTTCGCCCCCCTGGGCCTTCACCCACTTCTGGGTGGCCAGCGGTTCGCCCGGCCGGCCGCCCTCCTTCAGCGCCTCCTTGTGGACCTGTTCGGCGGTGAGGAACGGGGCCGCGGCCTTGTCCGCCTTCTTCTCCAGCGCGGCCTTGAGGTCGGCTATCTGCTGTTCGACGCCGGCTTCCTTTGCATCTGTCACGACCGCTCCTCGCGGGTCAGCTGAAGAACCGGGCCAACTCGGCCGGGTCGGGCGGGCTCACGTCCCCCGCCGGCGCCCCGGGGTCACCGGGCGCGCGGTCGTCCGCGTCCTCGCGCTCCCCGGGCAGCCCCGGGCGCGGGACCGGCTCCGGCGGATCCGGCGGTTCGTCGGAGTGGACGGAGGTGAACATCCAGTTGGCGACGGCCAGATGGTCGACCGCGGCGGCCAGCAGGTAGTCCGTCACGGACCACTCCGCCGACTCCCCGTCGATCTCCCGGCTCACCGCGCTGTCCGGCGGGAGGTGCTTGATCAGTACCGAGAGCCGGCGGGACGACATCGCGCCCCGGTGCCAGTCGAGAAGGTCGGCGCGGTAGTACCGCAGCAGGTCGGCTTCGAGTGCCTCGGCGTGTTCGTCGACGAACGCGGCGAGGCTCAGTCTTCCCCCACGCCGAGCCCGGTCTCCTGGCCGTAGGCGTCGAGGACGGCGGCGATGTCCTGCATGGTGACGTCGTGCTCCGCGAAGCGGGCGAACTGCTCTTCGCCCATCAGCAGGGCGAGCAGTCCGTCGACGTCGTTGTCCTCCAGCTTCCGCAGCGCCTTGGCGGTCGCCCGGTGGATCTCGGTGGGGAGTTCGAAGGTGTCGCCGTCGAGGTGGAAGGACCAGGTGCGGCCGTGCGCCTCTTGGCGCTGCGCCCGGGCGGCGTTGATGTCGAAGTCGGCCGTGTGAGCCATGGGGTTCTCCTGGATCGGGTTGATCGGGATAGGGGGGAGTACGGGGCGGGGGGGGGCCCCCCGCGGGGTCCGCCCCCCCCCCCCCGGGGGGGGGGGTGTTATAAAAA
>NZ_JBHYZV010000084.1:0-30463 GCF_042753905.1 Streptomyces sp. NPDC059248
CGGCGTCCCGCCTTTCCTGCCCCTACCCCCGGGCCTGTATCCCGCCGCCCCGGCCCCGGTGCACGGGCACGGCCCCGCGCGGGGCCCCGTTCCGCACGGGTCCACCGGGGGCGGTCCGCCGGTTTCGGTGCTCGCCGCCCACGTGGATACCAAAGTAGGCGTGCTTTTCCCCCGTTCCCATCCCAGATGTCTGGGAGGAGTTCTAACCTGCCCGCGTGACCCGCCTCACCCCGCGCTCCCCCGACCCCGCCGCCCGTGACGCGTTCGCCGGGGCGCTGGCCCTCAGGCTCCGCGGACCGGGCGCGCTCGGCTCCCTCGGCTCCCTCGACGTGCTCCGGACCACGGCCGACGCGCTGCTCGGCGCCGTACCGGCCGATGTGTGGTGCGCCGTGCTGCTCGACCCCTCGACCCTGCTGGACACCGGCGGGCTGCACGAGCACGGCTTCCCGCACTCCGTGATGCCCCGGCTCTTCGAGATCGAGCACGCCGCCCAGGAGGGCGTCGACAACATCCGGGCGCTGGCCCGGCGCACGGTCCCGGCGAGTCTGCTGAGCGCGTCGACGCACGGTCGGCCGGCCGACAGCGTCTACTACCGCGACGTCCTGCGCCCGGTGGGCATGGCGGACGAGTTGCGGGTCCTGCTGCGGGACGGCTCACGCGTCTGGGGGCTCTTCGTCCTGTGCCGCGCGCCGGACGCGCCGCCGTTCGGCGCCGCCGACACGGCACTCGCGGCGGCGGCGAGCGCCCCGGCGACGACGGCGTTGCGCCGGTCGCTGCTGCTCACGGGAATCGACCGGGACGACGTCCCGGACGCGGCGGGGCTGCTGGTGGTGGACGACGGGATGGGCGTACGGCTGGCGACGGCGACCGCCGAACGCTGGCTGGCGCTGATCCAGGAGGCCCATCCGGCGCCGGGCCGCAGACTGCCGTACGCACTGGGGGCCCTGGTGCACCAGGCGCGGACCGCGGCGCCGGGGACGCAGATACGGTCCCGGGCGGTCACGGGCACCGGGCACTGGGTCACGCTCAGCGCCTGGCGCGAGCAACCACACGATGGCATCGGGGCCGCCGTTGACGCCGGTGACACGGACGGCGTGATTCCCGAGGCGCTCGGCGGCGGCGCGGGCGAGGGGCTGACCTATGTGTCCCTGGCGCCCAGTCACCCGCGTGAGCTGACCGCGATCGTCCTCGACGCGTACGGGCTGACGCCGCGCGAACGGCAGGTCGCCCAGCAGGTACTGCTGGGTCGTTCGACGGCGGAGATGTCGGCCCGGCTGCATATCGCCGAGTACACGGTGCAGGACCATCTGCGGAAGGTCTTCGACAAGGCCGGGGTGCGCAGCCGCCGCGACTTCAGCGGGGAGCTGTTCCGGCGCTGCTATCTGCCGCGGCTGGAGGATCCACCGCTCACGAAGGACGGGCGGATGCGGTACGACGACGACGGCGACGGGCACGGGGCCGGGCACGAGGCCGGGAGATAGCAGGGCCGGGAGATAGCAGGGCCGGGCTCCGGCGCCCCGGCCCGGCGGAGACGGACCGCCGCATCCGGCGACCGCGTCGCCGGCATCCGCCGCGCGCCGCCCGGCGGCCGGGCCCGGACGGGCTCCGCCCCGTCCGGCGGGGATGCCGGGCGGGGCGGAGCGGGAGTCCCGGCCGGTCGCGGGGACCGGCCGACGGCGTCAGCCGAGGGAGGCGATGGCCTCGTTGAACGTGGCGGACGGGCGCATCACGGCCGCGGCCTTCGCCGGGTCGGGCTGGAAGTAGCCGCCGATCTCGGCCGGGGAGCCCTGGACCGCGATCAGCTCGGCGATGATGGTCTCCTCCTGCTCGGAGAGCGTCTTCGCGAGGCCCTCGAACGCCGCGGCGAGCTGCGCGTCGTCGGTCTGGGCGGCCAGCTCCCGGGCCCAGTACAGGGCCAGGTAGAAGTGGCTGCCGCGGTTGTCGATCCCGCCGAGGCGGCGGGTCGGCGACTTGTCCTCGTTGAGGAAAGTGCCGGTGGCGCGGTCGAGGGTCTCGCCCAGGACCTTGGCGCGGGCGTTGCCCGTGGTGGCCGCGAGGTGCTCGAAGCTGACGGCCAGCGCGAGGAACTCGCCCAGGCTGTCCCAGCGCAGGTAGTTCTCCTTGACCAGCTGCTGGACGTGCTTCGGGGCGGAGCCGCCGGCGCCGGTCTCGAAGAGGCCGCCGCCCGCCATCAGCGGGACGACCGACAGCATCTTGGCGCTGGTGCCCAGCTCCAGGATGGGGAAGAGGTCGGTCAGGTAGTCGCGCAGCACATTGCCGGTGACGGAGATGGTGTCCTCGCCGCGGCGGATGCGCTCCAGAGAGAACTTCGTCGCCTCGACCGGGGAGAGGATCTTGATGTCCAGGCCCTCGGTGTCGTGCTGCGGCAGATACTCCCCGATCTTGGCGATCAGCCGGGCGTCGTGGGCGCGGGTCTCGTCCAGCCAGAACACGGCCGGGGAGCCGGTGGCGCGGGCGCGGGATACGGCCAGCTTGACCCAGTCCTGGATCGGCAGGTCCTTGGTCTGGCAGGCGCGGAAGATGTCGCCCTCGGCGACCTCCTGCTCCAGGACCACGTCGCCCGCGGCGTCGACCAGGCGGACCGTGCCGGCGGCGGCGATCTCGAAGGTCTTGTCGTGGGAGCCGTACTCCTCGGCCTTCTGGGCCATCAGACCGACATTCGGGACGGAGCCCATGGTCGACGGGTCGAAGGCGCCGTGGGCCCGGCAGTCCTCGATGACGGCCTGGTAGACGCCCGAGTAGCTGCTGTCCGGGAGGACGGCGAGGGTGTCGGCCTCCTTGCCGTCGGGGCCCCACATGTGGCCGGAGGTGCGGATCATGGCCGGCATGGAGGCGTCGACGATGACGTCGGACGGTACGTGCAGGTTGGTGATGCCGCGGTCGGAGTCGACCATCGCCAGGGCCGGGCCCTCGGCCAGCTCGGCGTCGAAGGACGCCTTGATCGCGTCGCCGCCGGGCAGGGTTTCGAGGCCCTTGAGTACGGTGCCGAGACCGTCGTTGGGGCTGAGTCCGGCGGCGGCGATGGCCGCGCCGTGCTCGGCGAAGGTCTTCGGGAAGAAGGTCCGGACGACATGGCCGAAGACGATCGGGTCGGAGACCTTCATCATCGTGGCCTTGAGGTGCACGGAGAACAGCACGCCCTCGGCCTTGGCGCGGGCGACCTGCTCGGCGAGGAAGGTACGCAGGGCGGCTGCGCGCATCACGGAGGCGTCGACGACCTCGCCGGCCAGGACCGGTACGGACTCGCGCAGCACGGTGGTGGTGCCGTCGGCGGCCACGTGCTCGATGCGCAGGGTGCCGTCCTCGGCGACGACCGCGGACTTCTCGGTGGAGCGGAAGTCGTCCTCGCCCATGGTGGCGACGCGCGTCTTGGAGTCGCCGGTCCAGGCGCCCATCCGGTGCGGGTGGGCCTTGGCGTAGTTCTTCACCGACGCGGGGGCGCGGCGGTCGGAGTTGCCCTCCCGGAGGACCGGGTTGACGGCGCTGCCCTTGACCTTGTCGTAGCGGGCGCGGGTGTCGCGCTCCTCGTCGGTCTTCGGGTCGTCCGGGTAGTCCGGCAGGGCGTAGCCCTGGCCCTGCAGCTCGGCGATCGCGGCCTTGAGCTGCGGGATGGACGCCGAGATGTTGGGCAGCTTGATGATGTTCGCGCCGGGAGTCTTCGCCAGTTCGCCCAGCTCGGCGAGGGCGTCGTCGATCCGCTGCCCCTCCTCCAGACGCTCGGGGAAGGAGGCGATGATCCGTCCGGCCAACGAGATGTCACGGCTTTCGACGGCGACTCCGGCGGTGGAGGCGTACGCCTCGATCACGGGCAGGAACGAGTACGTCGCCAAGGCCGGGGCCTCGTCGGTGTGCGTGTAGATGATGGTCGAGTCAGTCACCGGGTGCTCCGCTCCACGTCTGCAACATTGCTCGACATCAAGATATCTCGTGGCGGTGCCCCGCTCGACAGAGGCCCGTATGACGTGGGCCGCACCGGGCCGGAACGCGACCCTCCGTCGCCGTCCACCGACGGTGCGCAGCCGGATTGAGCAAAAGATCTGGAATGCCGCGATCTCCTGGCCGGCCGGACCCGGGTACGGCCGCGTCGGCCGTGCCCCATGGGGCTCCCGTGAAGATCACGTTCATGATTCACTTATCAAGCAAAGGTTTTGGCCACTCCAGGAGGCGCTCTGATGACCGAATCCGATCCCCGGCCCGCGTCCACCGGCGACATCCGCTCCAGGATCGACACCGGCAAACCGCATTCGGCACGCTTCTGGAACTATTTCGTCGGCGGTAAGGACAACTACGAGGTCGACCGGGAGATCGGGGACCACATCAAGGAGATATTCCCCGGCCTGGTGGATGTGGCCAGAACCAGCCGTCTCTTCCTCGGCCGCGCCGTGCGGTATCTCGCGGCCGAGCAGGGCGTCCGGGACTTCCTCGACATCGGTACGGGCCTGCCGACCGCCGACAACACCCACGAGGTCGCCCAGCGCGTCGCGCCGGACTCCCGGATCGTCTACGTCGACAACGATCCGCTGGTTCTGGCGCACGCCCGGGCGCTGCTCACCAGCACGTCCCAGGGCCGTACCGCCTATATCGACGCCGATCTGTACGACCCCGCGCGGGTCGTCGCCCAGGCCAAGGAGACGCTGGACCTGTCCCGGCCCGTCGCGCTGATGATGCTCAACGTCCTGGGGCACGTGGCCGACCACGGGCGGGCCAAGGCACTGGTCGACGCGGTGATGGCGGAGCTGCCGTCCGGCAGCCATCTGGTGATCAGCGACTCGACCTCGACCAGCCCGGGGATGGTCGCCGCTTCGGAGGCGTACAACAAGAGCGGTGCGGTGCCGTACTACGTCCGACGCGTCGAGGAGATAGCCGGGTTCTTCGACGGGTTCGAGCTGGTGGACCCGGGTGTGGTTCCGGTGACCCGCTGGCGTCCGGCGGACGGGGCCGAGCCCGAGCAGGTCGACGCGTACTGCGCGGTGGGCCGCAAGCCGTGACGGAGGGTCGGCGTCCCGCGGCCGCGACGCGGGGCGCCGGATGGCGTGTTCCGTTCGCCGTACGGCCGGATCCCGTCATGCATCGGACCTGAGTCGTAGGCCGGGGCGGCGGATCCCCGTCTGAAGGCGGAGGTCCGTTCTCCCGCAAGGCTGACGCGGGGCGACGGGCGCGGCCCTACCGTCGACGGCATGATGTGGATCACCCGTACGGCCACGGCCGTCGTCCTCGCCTGCACCCTCGCCCTGCCCGTGGCGGTCGCGTCCGCGGCGTCCGCGAAACCCGCCGGGGCGACGGCCTCGGCGCTCGCCGCCCCGGCCGCCGGGACACCTCGCGCCGAGACGCCTCGCGCCGAAGCGCTGAAGCTTCCGCGCCCGACCGGTGAGCACAAGGTCGGCAGCTCCGTCTTCCATCTGGTCGACCGCTCCCGGAAGGACCCGTGGGAGCCGGCGGCGGACGGCCGCGAACTGATGGTCACCGTCCACTACCCGGCCGCGCGCCACGGCGGCGGCGCGGCCCGGACCCCGTACGCCACCGAGGCCGAGGCCGAGGCCATGGTGAACGGCGTGGGGATGGGCCCGGACGTCGCCCCTGAGCGACTCGCGGCGACCGGAACGCACAGCAGGCCGGGGGCTCTGCCCGCGCGGGGACGGTTCCCCCTGGTGATCCTCTCCCCCGGGTTCAGCGTCTCGCGGTACACCCTGACCAGCTTCGCGGAGGACCTGGCGAGCCGGGGTTACGTCGTCGCCTCCGTGGACCACGCCTACGAGTCGTTCGGCATCTCGATGCCGGGCGGCCGGACACTGCCCTGCAAGGCGTGTACGGCGCTGGACGTGGACGGGGTGCCCGCGAGCGTCGTCACCTCCACCCGCGCCAAGGACGTGTCGTACCTCGTCGACCGGCTGACCGGCCGCCATCCGGTCTGGAAGCACTCGGGGATGATCGACCGCAAGCGGATCGGCATGGCCGGGCACTCCATCGGCGGGGCGTCGGCGGCGACCGCGATGGCCGGCGACCGCCGCGTACTGGCCGGGGTCAATATGGACGGGGCGTTCTGGGAGGACCTGCCGCCCGGCGGGCTGGACGGCCGCGCCTTCATGATGCTGGGCACCGACGACAACGTGCACCGGCCCGGTGGCATCGACACCACCTGGGACCGGATGTGGCCCACCCTGGACGGCTGGAAGCGGTGGATCACGGTGGCCGGTACGGACCACGGCTCGTACGGTGACTTCCCGCTGATCCAGGAGCATTTCGGGCTCCCGTCGCCGCCGCTGGCCGCCGAGCGGAGCACCGCACTGCTGCGTACCTATCTGGCGGCCTTCTTCGACCAGCATCTGAAGAAGCGTCAGCAGCCGCTGCTGAACGGCCCTTCGGCGGCCAACCCCGAGATGAACTTCCACCACCTCTCCTGACACCGGGCCGTCTCGTCGTACGGGTCAGCCGGCCCGAAGACCGACCGCCAGTGTCAGTTCAAGGACCCGGTGCGGCGATGCGAGGTCCGGGAACAGCTCCCGCAGCTGCGACATCCGGTAGCGGACCGTCTGGGGGTGGACGAACAGCGCCGCCGCCACCTCGTCCCGTCTGCCCTGGTGCAGCAGCCACGCCCGCAATGTCTCCTCCAGCCGCTGTGCCGTCGCGACGGGCAAGGTCCGCAAGGGTGCGAGAGCGCGGGCACGCAGATCCGCGAACGCGTCCGCGTCGGCGCTGAGCACCAGCTCGGGCAGGTGGTCCTCGGTGTCGCGGACATCGGAGGAGAGGGAGCGCGCGCGTACGGCTCGTGCGTACGAGGCGGACGCCCGGGTCCATGGTCGGGCCGGGCCGACCACGGCGGTGCGGCCGGTCAGCCGGCTCAGGAGATGTGATCGGTCGGCATCGGGGACGAGCAGCACACCGGTGGCGTCCGGCAGATCGTCGAGGACAAGGGTGGCCGGGTCGAGCGTGCGGTAGGCGGGCCGGGCCTGGGCGGCGGGCAGCAGGACCACGGTCAGTGAGACCGGCGGCTGCCATCCGGCCCGTTGAGCGGAGGCCAGCAGCGCGTCCGGGCTCGCGCCGGCGAGGAGATCGTGGGCCAGGTGTTCCAGGTGGAGCTCGTGGGCCCGGCCCCGGGCGGCCAGTTCGTCGGCGTGGCCCGCGGCACTCGCGGCGGAGAGCTCGTCGATATAGGCGAAGGTCAGCTCGGCGAACTTGGCGACCTCGGCGGCGGGCAGACCCGCGGGCACGGCACCCGCCGCCAGGCATCGCCAGGCCACGCGGGCGCCGACCCGGTAGGCGCTGAGCAGGGCGTCCATCGAACGGCCGTCGCGCACCTCGCCGCGGCCCAGCTCGTAGGCCGCGTCACCGGCGTCGCCGCCCGTGGCGTTCCCGCTGGCGAGGTCCAGATAGTGCCCCAGGGCGGTGCGGACGGCTCGGCGGATGGTGCCACCCATGCGGCCCGAAAGCGCGTTGGCGTACGGAGGGACCTCGTCGATGATCGCCTGGACGACCTCGTCGGCGGTGCTCCTCAGCGCGGCCCGAAGCGCGGTGACCGTCGTCTCATCCAGGGCCGGCTCGGTGGCCCTCCGGATAACATGCCCCATTTTTTGTTCCCTGCGAACAATTCAGCCGACCAGATTCACATCCTACGGGTAGGACTTTACGCCCTGAGGCGCATCAAGCTGGAGCCATGACGAGTGCAGCCCTCCGCAGTAGGGCGTGGAAACTGCTGGAGATGGTCACGACGCCGCTGCTGCCGTCGGACTACCTCGACCTGGTCAGTCCGCTGCGTGCGGGCGCCGACCTGCGTGGGCGCATCGAGGCGGTGCATCCCGAGACGGGGGACGCCGCGACCATCGTGATCAGGCCGGGCCGGGGCTGGCGCGGCCACACGGCCGGTCAGTATGTACGGATCGGAATCGACGTCGACGGGGTGCGCCTGTGGCGCGCCTACTCCATCACTTCGCCGACACACCGCCGGGACGGCCGTGTCACGATCACCGTGAAGGCGATCCCGGACGGCAAGGTCAGCAACCACCTGGTCCGCAGGGCGAAACCGGGCACGCTGATCCGGCTCGACCAGGCGACCGGTGACTTCGTACTGCCGGAGGCCAAGCCCGCCAAGGTGCTCTATCTGACGGCCGGCAGCGGCATCACGCCCGTGATGGGCATGCTGCGCGACACCGAGTTCGACGACGCCGTCATGGTCCACTGCGCGCCACAGCCGCAGGACGTGATCTTCCGCAGCGATCTGCACGACCTGGTCGCGGAGAAGAAGCTGCGTCTCACCGAGGTGCACACCGACACGGACGGCATGCTCGACATCGCCCGGCTCGACGCACTCGTGCCCGACTGGGCCGAGCGCGAGACCTGGGCTTGCGGGCCCGCCGGCCTGCTCGACGCCGCCGAGAAGCACTGGACCGAGCACGGCGTACCGGAGCGCCTGCACACCGAACGCTTCCGCCCCGGCATCGCCGTCACCGGCGACGACAAGGGTGGCGAGGTCACGTTCAGCACCACCGGCACGACCGTCGACGCGGACGGCGCCACGCCGTTGCTGGACGTCGGCGAGGAGGCCGGTGTGCTCATGCCCTCCGGGTGCCGCATGGGCATCTGCTTCGGCTGCGTCACACCGCTCACGGCCGGCGCCGTCCGCGACCTGCGCACCGGCGAGATCACCGAGGCCGAACCCGGCGTCCTCATCCAGACCTGTGTGTCCGCCGCCGCGGGCCCCTGCGAGATCGAACGGTAGGAACATCTTGACCGCCATCGACCCCACCGCCCACCTGACCCCGGAGCAGATCGAGGAGCTCGGCCGCGAGCTGGACGCGATCCGCGACGAGGTGATCGCCGACCGCGGCGAGAGAGACGCCGCCTACATACGCAAGGTCATCTCGGTGCAGCGCAAGCTGGAGCTGGCCAGCCGTGGCGTGCTGCTGTTCTCGTTCTTCCCGCCCGCGTGGCTGATCGGCACCGCAGGTCTGTCCGTGGCGAAGATCATGGACAATATGGAGATCGGCCACAACGTCCTGCACGGCCAGTGGGACTGGATGCGGGACCCGAAGATCCACTCCACCACCTGGGAGTGGGACCATGTCTCGCCGGCCGACCAGTGGAAGCACTCGCACAACGAGCTGCACCACACGTACACCAACGTGATCGGCAAGGACAACGACCTCGGCTACGGCATCATGCGCGTCGACGAGGACCAGAAGTGGCACCCGTTCCATCTCGGTCAGCCGCTGTGGAACTTCATCAACGCCTGTTTCTTCGAGTACGGCATCGCGGCGTACGACCTGGAGCTGGGCAAGAACCTGCACAAGCGCCGCCGCAAGAACCCGGAGTTCCGCGCGCGGGCCAGGGCCGTGGGCCGCAAGATCCGCAAGCAGGTGCTCAAGGACTACGTGATCCACCCGCTGCTGTCGGGCCCGTCGTTCCTCACCACACTCGCCGCCACCTTCACCGCGAACCTGGTCCGCAATCTCTGGACCCACTCGGTGATCATGTGCGGGCACTTCCCCGAGGGCGTGCAGGTCTTCGAGCGCCGCTCGATCAGGGGCGAGACCCGCGGCCAGTGGTACCTGCGCCAGATGATGGGCTCGGCAAACATCAGCGGCAGCAGGGCCATGCACTTCATGACCGGCAACCTGTCGCACCAGATCGAGCACCACCTGTTCCCGGACCTGCCGAGCAACCGGTACGCCGAGGTCGCGGTGAAGGTGCGCGCGCTGTTCGAGAAGTACGAGCTGGAGTACGTCACCGGGCCGCTGCCCAAGCAAGTGTTCTCCGCGTGGCACAAGGTCTTCCGACTCTCACTGCCGAACAAGAAGCCCAAGGCCGAGACACCTGACCAAGAGCAGAGGCTCGTCGCGGCCTGATCCCGGTACCGGTTCGGTTCTCGCGGCCGTACCGGCACTGCAGCGGCTACTCGGCCGGGTGGTGGATCCGCTGCCCGGCCGGGCCGGCCTCAAGTCTCAGGCCGGTCCAGTCCGTGGGGTCGACGCGGGGCGGCCACCCGAGTTCGGTGTAGGGGCGGGGCTCCCGCTGACTCCTGACCCGCATGAAGGTCACCCGGGCGACGAAGCCGCCTGTCGCCCGCCCGGTGCCGTCTCCTACCAGGTGCGCCAGGAGATCGCAGGCGAAAGGGCTGTCCAGGGGAACGACCAGGACACCGCCAGGGGCGAGCTGTTCGAGCCAGGCCCGGGGGATCCGGCGGACCGATGCCGTCGCGACGATCCGGTCGTAGGGCCCGCCGTCGGCGTATCCGGTCTCCCCGTCGCCGATGACGACATGCGGTCGAATGCCCAGTGCGGCCAGGCTTCTTGCGGCGCGGCCGGCGATGTCCGGGTCGATCTCGACCGAGACGACGTTCTCCGCACCCGCTCTGGCGGCGAGGAGGGCCGTGGTGTACCCGGTGCCTGTTCCTACTTCGAGTACACGGTCGCCCGAGCGGGGATCGAGGTGACGCAGCAGTTCCACGACCACGCCGCTGGAGGAGATGCTGGAGGTGAAGGTGCCGCCTGCGGGCCCTGTCGGCGCCACCCGCCCGTCGTCGAGCTGGGTGATCAAGGGGGCGCCCGGCATGTACACCGCCTTCAGCCACGCCCTGGGCCGTACGGTCCTGTCGATCAGGCTGCACAAACCGTCCGCTCCGGATGCGGGCCACCAGACCCGGTCCGGGACAAAATGCTCGCGGGGCGTGGCCAGGAACGCTTCCCGCAGCCAGCCCGCGTCGCCGAATCCGCGCGGGTTCCGGCTCATCTCGTCAGCACAGCGGGCGCGGAGAGTGGGCGCCGACACGGTCATCCCCGGGCGCCTACTCGCCTTCGCCACTGTCATCGGGTTCGGGCAACGGGTTCCCGGGGTCGCCCGGGCTGGAGTACGGGCCCCCGACCTGACCATCGCCCGACTGCCGGTCATCGCCCTTCACCACGAAACCCCGTACACCGCGCCTCATCAGCCGGCCCCCCTCCGAGTCATCACCGAACCCGCAGCCTAAAACCGTGTACCCGCTCCGTGAACCACAGCTGTTGGAGCGCACGAAGCATCATGAGGGCGCTTGCGGAGCGCGCCGCGCCCGGCGGGCCGGCATCTGCAGATAGTCCGGCCGCGGCAGCGCCTCCCGGTCGAGTTCTCCCTTCGGAGTCACCGGAAGCTCCGACAGCGGGACCATCGTGGTCGGCACCATAAAGTCGGGAAGACGCTCGCGCAGGTACGGGGGAAGGCCGGCGAGCAGGGGGCCGACTATCCGGGAGATTCCGGGGTTGTTGGATCGGCTTCGTCCGGCGGATTCACCGGCGACGAACGTCCCGCAAACGGCTCGCTGTTCACGCAGCATCACCGTGTCGAAGGCGTGGACGACCTCACCCGACCAGGTGATGACCGCGTGCCAACCGTGGTGCCGCGCCCATTGCACCAGTTCCTCCGGATCGACGGGCTGACCGGATGCGGCAGCTGAACACAGCACACCTGCCGAGGTGGCCGCGTTGAATTCGTCGACCAGCCGGGCGTTCGGTATCCCGGCTATCCGCACGGGGTCGGCACCTGCGCGATCAAGGCGTCGGCGCAGTTCGGCCAGGTCGGATACCTCCCGCCCCCACGGCACTGACGGCACATCGGCCAGGTCGAGCACGTCGGCCGGTTCCTTGTGCAACACGACCTCGTAGCGGTGCCGGCTGAGTTCATTGTGCGCGGCCCCGGGCTTCAGCCGGATGTCGACGCCGACGGGGCGGCCCTCCGCCCATTCGGCAAACCACTCCGGGGCGACCACCAACTCCCGCCCGGAGAACAGCGCCTTCTCTACCGAGGTCCGCAGTTCTTCATGCGATGCCTGGGGGTTGGCCGTGCGTTGCACTCCGGTGAGCAGCAGCCGGAGTGTCGTGGCGTTGCGGACGTCACCGACGATGAGTCGGCCACCGGGTGAAAGCAGCTCCATGGCCTGGCGCAGTACCCGGTCCAGGTAGTCGATGCTCGGGAAGTACTGGATCACCGAGTTGAGCATCACGGTATCGAACCCGGCCCGGGGCAGCCCGGAAATGTCGTGTGCCGCCTGGGCGCTGAGCCGGATTCGCCGGCCGTAGCCGTTCTGCTCGGCTTGGGCACGGACACGGTCCACGGCCGTGACGGAGATGTCGGTACCCCAGTACTCCTCCACTTTGCCGACGATCTTGGCCAGCAAGAGACCAGAACCGATACCGATCTCCAGTATCCGCCGCGGTGAGAACCGCAGTACCTGTGCGACCGCCCCGTTCCGCCACTCTTCCATCTGCTCCAGCGGGATCGGTGCGCCGGTGTACGAGGACTTCCACAGCTCGAAGTCCTCACCCCATGACTGATCGCTCGAAGCCGTGTAGCTGTCGTCGTAGACCTGCCGCCATTCGTCCACCTGGTCATCGGCTTCGGCCAGCGCGGCGTCCGGGTTGGGCACCACGTAGCCGACAAGGCGTTTCTCGCCCTGCTGGCCCTCCCGTATCACGACGACTGCATGCGCGACACCAGGATGTTCGGACAGCACCCGCTCGATCTCGCCCAATTCGATCCGGGAAATCCGGGACAATGGAGTCATTGACACTCCTCCTGAACGGTCATACCTCAATCAGGGTGCAGAACCAGTGCAGGCCGGAGGACATGCCGGCCAGCGCCACCAGGTCTCCTGGGCGGAACGCCCCGCGATCCGTGTAGATATCGAGGCAGAGGAGCGGGTCCATGCCACCGAAGTGACCGAGTGAAGCCGCGAGGTCCGCGTTTGTCCGCTCCAGCGGGATGCCAAGGGCACCAGCCGCGTTGCGCAGGGCCACCTGATTGGCGTGGAGGAGGATCACTTGGGACAGGTCGGCGCGTTGGACACCCGCTCGCTTGCAGGCACCGTCGACCGCTTCGGCGATGCGGGCGTCGGTCATTTCAGCGTACGCGGAGAACCGTTCGGCGTCCCCGTCGAAGTATCTGAAGATCGAATACCCGGCGTCGACATCGCGGTTGCTCCGCCCCGCCGGCGGGACCGGCGCGGCGTTGCCTCCGTACTCCAGCCGGAAGAAGTCGGCATAGGCGGCATCCGTCAATTGCTCGCTGGCCAGCCACCTCAGAGACGGATGACCGCGCCGGAGTACGGCCGCCACGGCACCGTCGCTGTCGGCCGTCGTACCGTTCCCCAGGCGGTTCACGTGTTCGTCGCTGACCCGCTCCGCCGAGATGTGCAACACCGTCCCCACCTCGCCGCGGGTCGCGAAAAGGCCGGCTATGTTCTCGAAGGCGAGTACGGCGGAGAGACATCCCTGGGAGAGCGAAAGGGTCGGCACACCGCGCAGACCGAGGTCGCGGGCGATTGCCGTGGAGAGGTCCCAGTGGAAGTACTCGGGCAGGTTGCCGCTGGCCACCACGAGGAAGTCGATATCGGAGGCGTCGAGGCCCGCCTTGGTCATCGCGGCGCTTGCCGCGGCGACACCGAATTCGGTCGTCGTCACACCGGGGGGCGCCCGGTGAAGAGTTCGAAAGCCCATGCTCCTGACCAGATGCTGGTTCACACCGTGGCGGCGGGCCTCCTCGACGACGTCGTACGGCTCACCGATGCTGCTGGCCATGGCCATGATCCCGTAGTCCACTAACGCCACCGGCCCTCACCCTCCATATCGTGTCCGTTGCAACTACTCGGCGATCGGATGTGCGAGGTATCGGCGAAGGCGCCGGAGGTCCGGAGGTTGTTGTGCCGGGCGTTCACGCGGGGCTCGCGATGGCGGAAGGAGGCACGCGTTGGGCCCAGTGGTCCCGGTAGAGCGCGCGCCCGAGTAGCGGCACGATGACGGCGGCGGAGGCGATGGACCCCAAGGCGATAGCCCAGAACGCGGACTCCAGGACGAATACGGAGATCCATGCCAGTGGGATCATGAGTCCGTAAGTCGCCACTGTCGACACCGTCGACAGCAAGGCGCCCCGCTGGTGCACCGTGAGGATGGCCGTGTACGTGGCCTCCAGGATGTACAGCGGCATAGTGATCATGAATGCGAGCAGCATCATGACACCCTGCCGCGTGTCCAGTTCACCCGAGCCTCCGAAGATCCGCACCAGCCAGGGCGACAGAGCAAGGGTCACCACCGTGCCGATCATGGTGGGCACCGCCGTGTATGCCAGCAGTCGGCGGCCGTCGGACCACAGCTCGTAGGGGGAGGCCCCCTTACCGATCTGGTAGCTGTAGAAGACGGACGTTCCGGCCACACAAGCCTGCGGTATCCGGCAGAACACCGTGTAGACCTTCGCGGCGACCGTGGAGGCTGCCAGCACCTGAGGTCCGAGGGTGCCGATGAACATAAAGGGGATGATGGCTGCCATGTAGTCGTTGAGGTGCCGGACTCCGACGCCCTGCGAGATCCAGACCATGGAGCGGAACTCGGTGAGCACCGCCTGCCGGCTCGCCCGGGCGATGTCGCGTTCGCGCTGCCGGATGCGCCGCAGGAAGACCACGGAACCGTAGACCGCCATGCCCGCGTACACGATCACCGTGGCGACGGCGACCGCCTGGGCAGGGGAGGAGAAGACCGACGACGCGTCCGTATACAGGAACACGTAGTTCAACACGGCGTTGGCCACGAAGCCGTACAGCAGGATCTTGAACGAGAAGCTCTTCATATTGCAGACCCGCAGTGCTTCCGAGACCGAAGCCCACACGAGCGCCAAGATGATCCCGAAGAGCCTGACTTGGATGTAGTCGACGGCCAGGGGGATCAGGTCACGGTCCTGGTCGGCCAGTTCGAGGAACCACGCGGAACCGAACGCCAAGCCGATGGCCAGCGCCTGCAAGATCAGCGCGCACAGCAGGAACGCCCCCACGAGCGGTGGCAGTCGCGTGGACAGCGAGCGCTCGCCCTCCGCGATTCCCAGGCGGCTGGCGAACACATGCACCAGGCCGGCGCAGTACGCGGTCAAGCCCATCACGATCAGATCGGCGAGGCCCACCGCGGCGACGAACTCAACGCCGAGGGGTGCCACCATCGCCAGGTCGACGGCACCGAGCCCCACACCGACGGAAGAGGTCATAAGGATGACGGCGGCGAAATTGGAGAAGTTTTTTCTCGTCAGCTCAGTGTGATCCGTGTCCTTTTTGCTCGTATTCATACAGTCGGACACCTCGGGATTAACATGCCTCAACTCTCTTCGGTGAAGCGGCCGGTCGCGCCGGGGCGGCGGTCGCAGGAGGGAGCAGTCGTCCGGTGCGTGGCGGGCACACGCCTACCGCGAGCAGGCCAGGAACCTTACCCCACAGGCGATAGCGGCGCCATGCCGCTTCTCCGGGAGCGACGTGCGGCGCACTTTACTCGCGAAGCGAATATGATCGGCCGAGAGTAGTCAAATTATGGCCGAAGACAGGCACAATCTCATCGGTGATTTGTCATTACCAGGATCCAAATTGACCGGTTGGCAGGTGCACGCTAACGTCCTTCAAAGTTGCTCCATCTGGGCAACCAGCGCGACCAGGATGACGGTGGTCATTCGGTTACCACCCGGGTGGTTTCATTTGGCATCCGTCACGTAGAGATTGGAGTCCAAAAAATGGAATCGTACTCTCTCGCCAAGCGACCCGCGTTCTTCCCGGCCGTGTCGGCCGAGCTGTTCTTCGAGGCGGAGGCCAGCACGCTGGGGGCCGGCGCCCTGTTCGACAGCGAGGTGGACGCTGAACTGGACGCGATCCTGAACGCGACCGAGAACTCGACGATCTAGTATCTCGAGCAAGCACCACCCTGCATGCGGGTAAGGGCGCTGCCCTTACCCGCATGCTCTCACCGCCCAATTGCTCTCCCAAAAGATATCGTCGGGCCGCTCTACAGGGGGTCGCGCACGTGGAAGTGGAAGCCCTGACTAGCCTGAACCAATCCGGTCTTGCGGAGACTCAGAAGATCCTTGAGGGTGCCAAGAAGCGCCTCGGCGAAATCCTCGACGAACGTCGGCTTACGGAGGAGTCGTTCGTCGAGCTGGCCGCAATCTACAACAACGTTGCGTACGTCTTTCTCTACCTGGAGTCCAACGAGCAGCACATCGACTACCAGTGGTTGCTCCCGTATCGTGACGCCTTCTTCAAGGACCCCGGGCTGGATGGAACACTGCTGGCCCTGTGCGAGCGCCTCCACTGCGAGGATTCGGCCATCGACGAATGCCGACGCGCCTACGTCGAGCACCTGAGCGTCAAGATCACGGCGGACCACGTGGGTGCGGCGGAGCTGGAGCAACTGCAGGAGCAGGCCAAAAGCATCGTCGAGGCGGGTCGGCGTGACCAGCTCACGTTCCTCTCACGGCTCGGCATCAACACGGACGCGGGCACAGCTGACACCATCGGCTACACGGTCATCAGCGCCACGCCCGACGCGACCCGCCGGTCCAAACTCGCCGGCGCGCTGACGTCGCTGCGCGACAAACGACTCACCCCCCTGGTCGAGACGGTTGACCTCATGATCGGCATTCGGCGCGAGGCGAGCCGGAAGAAGGGCGCCGAGAGCGTACTCGCGCATACCATGCGACGGTGCGCCATCTCGGAGCCCGCGGCACGACAAATCGTCGACGCCTACGTCTTGGGTGCCATTGAGGAACACAGGTCCCTTGAGTCCGACATACGCCTGGCGATCGGCGATGTCGACGCTCCCATGGAGCACTTCGGGCACTACGTCCGCACACTCCAAGGAAACCTCAAAGTACCGCTGTTCGACCTCCGTGCCTGCCTGGACTTCATATACGAGGTGACCGAGCGGGTATTCGGCTTGTCGATGAGACGGCTCCCGGATACAGGTTCGGACGTATGGACCGTCGTCGTGTCCAGAGGCGATAAGACCATCGGATACATCAACTTCGACTTGTGGGACTCGGGTCGGAACCGCACGGCGAACACGACCAGCGGAATCCGGAACCGGGTCGACTGGGGCAGTATCGTCCAACTGCCGATCGCTTATATCTCGTGCCGATTCCACCGAAACCCGGACGGCCGGGAACTCATTACGTTCCAAAACGTCCACAGTCTTTTCCACGAGGTCGGGCACGCGCTCAACCACATCCTCATCCACAAGCAACTGCCGACGATTTCCGGTCTGGACTATCTGCCGCTGGAACGCATCGAAGACCTCAGCATGTGGACCGAGAAGTGGGTATACCACCCGGACTTCGTCGACCATCTCAGGCTCTCCGACGAGGAGCGCGAAGGCATGAGGTTCTGCCAGCGCGTGAAGATCCTCGAATACCGGAGGAACCATGTCGACCGGGCTGTCACGGCAGCGCTCGACTTCGAAGTGCACGGGGCCGCTACCGGCGGCCTGCGTGAGGCCTTCGCACGGTTGGACGAGCGATTCGGAATCTCCCGATACTGCTCACTGGGGGACTTCCCCCTCTACTTCGCCTGGCCGATGATCAACGCCAATCCGGGAGCCACCTTCGCCTACACGCGAAGTGCCGCGGAAAGCGCGGAGGCGTTTGCCCCCATTCTGGGCCGGAGGCTGGCCGATCTCGAACCTCGGGATTTCGACGGCGTCTTCACCGCGTGCCTCGACTTCGATGAGCCGAGCAGCAGCCCGGACATCGGATCCGTCTTCACGTTCTACGACGACACGCTGTGGAGGCCCGCCTGATGACCCCCAGCCCCGCCTACCTCCGGTCCATGTTGGGCCCCCGGGACCAGGTTCTGGACGGAGTGCTCCGGGACGCGCTGCTCCGGAAGGACATGCCTGCCATCCAGGTCGACGACAGCGGCGCCCGTATGCTCCAGCTGCTCACGATGGTTCACCGGCCCCGCCTGGTCGTCGAAGTCGGCACGCTGTTCGGCTACTCCGCGATTCATATCGCCCGCGGCCTCGCTCCGGGCGGACGCCTCGTCACGATCGAGAGCGACGCCGATACCGCACGGACCGCGCGCGCCTACCTGGAACAGGCCGGCGTGAGCGACCGCGTCGAGGTGGTGAACGCGGACGCCGTGACCCATCTGCGGACCTTGCCGCCCGGGAGCGTCGACATGGTCTTCATCGACGCGGACAAGAAGTCGTATCCGCAGTATCTGAAGCTGTGCTTTCCCCTCCTGCGCAGCGGAGGATTGCTCATCGCCGACGACATCTCCCCCGGCGGCGACTTCAGCGGCGAGTCCGAACCCGGCGCCGACCCTGACCGGGAAGCGAGGGGAATCGGCACCTACGTGAAGGCGGTGGCACGCAGCAATCGGTTGTACTCCGCCTTCGTGGGTAGCGCCCACGGTCTCCTGGTGAGCTACAAGGACGGGCCGCGAGATGCGCAAGACGCTTGAGGTCGTCGACGACTTCCACCCGAATCCGGCGGCCCTGACGCGCCGGGTCCTCCATGCCTCCGGCTCCGCCACCGCAGACCCCGCCGCCCCGAGCCGAGGTCGGTTCGTCGGGCCCCGCTACATCGACCCCCGGACGATTGCGGCGATCGGCGACCTTCTCGGCATCACGGCGGACCGGACCGTACCGCAACCCGACACGGGTCGTTTCGTGCTCCGCGACCACGACGTGCCCGGCGACGACGCGCCCCGGCCGGAGCGGGTGGACTGGATGGCGATCCTCTTCCTGTCGCCGCCCACCCTGCGGTCGGACGCGGGACTGACCTTCTGGCGGCAGCGCGCCGGCGCCGTCGGACCGGAGGGCTGGACCGAGTGCGCGTTCGTCCCGGTGCGGTTCAATCGCCTGGTTCTCTACCGGCCTTCGAAGGTGCGCCGTCAGGCCTCACCCGGCTTCGGCGGGGGCGTGGCAGACGGTTGGCTGAGCCACGAGTGCGGTGTGGATCTGGACCCGACGACCGAGGGCGGGAGGTCCCGTGCGCAGTAGTGTGATCATCGTCGACGACTTCTATCCGAACCCCGACGCCATCCGGGAACGGGCGCTCCGGTCGGAGTACGCGGACATCGCGTCCACGCGTTATCCCGGCTACCAGACCCGCCTCAACATCCAGAGCGACGCCCTCAAGCGCACTTTCGAGGCCCTGATCCGCGCCCGCGTCCAGGTCGACCGCTCCCGGTTCACCTGGGGCGGCTTCCGATTCATCACGGGTGACTCCGGTCGGCGGACCGTGGTGCACTCCGATGTGAACATCGACTGGGCGGCCATGGTCTACCTGACGCCCGATGCGGACATGAGTGCGGGGACGGGCTTCTTCAGGCACCGGGAGACCGGCCTGGACCAACCGCCCACGGACCGGCAGGCTCGTGCCCTCGGCTTCGCCGACGCCCACGAGTTCCAGCAGCAGGTGGTTGCCCGCGACGACCGTGACCTGTCGAAGTGGGAGCTCACCACCACCATCGCCCCCGTCTACAACCGGCTCATCCTCTTCCGCGGCTGCGAGTTCTACCACGCTCCGCTCGCCGGTCTGGGCGAGGGTCCGGCCAGTTCACGGCTTACCCACAGCTTCTTCTTCAACGAGATACCCCTGTCGGGCCGAGCCGTGCACGCGGTGGCGGACGAGCGGGCCCTTTCGTCGAATGATCGGTAGGAGTCAGTATGCGGCCGCTGCTGGATCTGATTGCCACGGAGTGCACCGGGGAGACGGCGAGTCACGACTGCGGGCTCGTCGCGGTCGATCCCGTGGTAACGCTCACCGCCGACCTCAGGGCGTACGCCGCGTCGCGGATCGACGCGGGTCAGGTGTACCGGAGCGCTGCGGAGCTGGCTGCCGCCGGCCACACCCTGCACATGGTGCTGTACGTGCGCGGCCCGGCGGGCGACCGCGACCGGGACCTCTGGATGGTCGACGGCTTGTCGTTGCTGCGCGACAGCGGAGCCGGAGTCGACCTGACCCACGCGGACCTGAGGGGGGCACGGTTGGTCGGCGCGGAGTTCGCGAAGGCCGATCTCAGCGAGGCGGACCTGCGCGGCGCCGACCTGGCCAAGGCGGATCTGTCAGGGGCGGTCCTGGTCGGCGCGGACCTCTCCGGGGCCGACTTGTACCGAGCGAGCCTGCTCGGTGCCGACCTGACCGAGGCGGATCTGCGGCGTACGTCGCTGAACCACGCGGACCTCCAGCGGGCGGTTTGCGTGCGCACCGCTTTCCGCGGTGCGGACTTGGCCGACTCCTATCTGTGGGATGTCGACCTCTCCGCGACGTATCTCGATGGTGTGGAGCTGCACCGAGCCAGTGACCTTGAGGGGAGACGAGTGACTGTGGACACGGGCGAGTCGAACCACGCCGCTCACACGGAGGGGGGTTCCTGATGACCACCGACCGCCGGCCGATCACCCGGAGCGCGTTCCACGAGGTCCTGATCGGTCTTGAGTACACCGACGACCAGGAACACCCGGTTGACATCTTTTCCCGTGCATGCGTCGAGGCGTTCGAGGAACTCGACTGGACGCGGTTCGGCTACCGGTTCACGCAGGTTTTCGAGGCGACCGTGCTGCACGAGATCGCTGTCATCGAGCGGATGCGCCACGAAGACCTCGCCCGGCTGGAGCACCGGCCGACGGCCGCGATGCGCCGCCTCGGCGACGCCCTGGAGAACCGTGCCGAACTGACTCTCGTCGAGCGGGTGAACCTGGCGTCCGTGTTGGCCGGCATAGCCCGCCCTGCGTCGGCCGACATCGTACTGTCCGAGACGGAGCCCCTCGCGACCAGCCACCGGGAGCGGTTCGAGATCGCCTGGCTGGCGTTCATCCTCGCCAACCGCCAGGACGACACACGGCGGTCGGCGGAGGCGTTCGCGGCGATGCGCGCCGCGATCACGTCCGGGAAGGTGCCCCCCGGCCGTGCCCTCGACGCCTGCGCCCAAGGCGTCGTGTGGTATCTGAAGCGCGAGGAGATCGCACCGGACGATTTCGCCTGGTGCCTGCGCGTCGGCCATGCGCTCGCCACGCGGGAGGAGGTCCAGGACCTGGCCACCGTCTCGTCCTGGTACCGGGGACTCGCCATGCTGCCCGCGTCCAAGGGGATGCCCGAGAAGACCCGGTCCTACATGGAGTCGGCGCGTACCGCGGCGGAGGAGACGATCAGGCAACGCCCTCGTGCCTACGAACTCAACCTGCTCAAGACCTATCACGAGTCCTCCCTCAAGGAGCACATGTACGTCACTCGCGACGCCGGCGCCGCGATCGAGTCGGGCCGCGCGCTCATCGCCCTCGACCCCGCGTGGTCCATCAGCTACGGCGAACTGGCCGAGGTGTACGTGCGGTTCGGTGATTCCCGTGAGGCCGCGGAACTGTACGACACGGCGGTCGCCAAGGGCCCCCCGTACGTCGGGCACCATCTGCTCAAGTCGGCGACCTGCTGGGAGAAGGCGGGCGAGCCCGCGCAAGCGCTCGCGAGGTACGAGGACCTCGCCGCGTTGGTTCCGGGGGACGCCGAGGTACTGACCAGCGGCCTGAACTGCGCGCGGCGCCTGTCGCATCCGTCGGGGCGCACTTTCGAAACGGCCCTGGAGCGTCTCGACAGCGCCCGGGCCGCGTCGTGAACCGCGCGGTCCGGGACCCGCGCGAGATACCCGGATCAGACAGGGATGTCGCCCCGTCGACGCCCGGGGTCCGCCACGACCCGCTCAAGACGGTCCTCCCGCTGCGGACCGACACGCCGCGGGCCGTCCGGTGGGGGACGGAGCCGGTCGTGTGCGGCCACATCGGATTGGCCCACCACAGCGATCGGCTCGATGCGAGCATTCCCGTACCCGTGTGCGCCTCCCCGGTCGCGGTACCGGGGGTCGGAGCGCTGTTCGGCAGCTATGACGGCTACGTCCGCTTCTACGACCGGACGCTGACGAGAATGTTCTGGCAGACGCGGCTCAGCGGCCCGATCTACGCCTCCCTGGTGGCGGACCGCCCGCGGCGGCGCGTCGTCGCGGCGACCACGGGCGGCGATGTGGTCTGCCTCGACCTGAGGGGCACGGTGGTCTGGCGCGCCAGGACCGAAGCCGGGATCCACGCGACGCCCACCGTGCTGCCCGGTGCCGACCTGCTGGTGTTCACCGCCTTCGACAGCCGTTGCCTCGGTATCGACCTCGCCACCGGTGAGGTGCGCTTCGCACGGGATCTGCCGCGCCCGTGGCACGCCGGCATGGGGTCGGCGGCTCATCGCGACGCCTACGCCAGCCCGGTCACCACGCCCGACGGCAATGTCGTCGTCGCGTGCGCGGAGCATGTGCTGTGCCTGAGGCCGGACGGCGGGGAGGTGTGGCGGTACGAGGCGGGCCACACGATCAGGTCCTCCCCCGCCGTGCTCGGGGACCGTAACGAGGTCGCCGTCTGCGCGGTCGACGGCCGGTGCGTCTTCCTGGATGTCGGTACCGGCGCCGTGCGCGGCATGGTGGAGCTGGGAGGCAAAGTGGTCGCCAGCGCAGCCGTGTCCGGCCACTTCCTGGTGACCGGCACCCAGGACGGCACCGCGTACGGAATCAACGTCGACCAGCAGTCCGTCGTGTGGAGCGCCCAGGGCTACGGGCCACGCGAGTACACATCGTTCACCGTGCTGCCCGACGGCAACTTCACGGCGGTCGCCGCCCGGGGCAACGCCGTGGGCCTGCGCCGGGAGGACGGCCGCTTCCTGTGGGAGACCAGCCAGGTCCTGGGGCTTGCCGACCATGATCCCGCGATGGACGTCACACCGGTCGCGACGCCGGACGGCAGCATGTACGGCGGCTCCTACTCGGGAATGCTCTACCACTTCCGGTTCCGCACGGACGAGACCACGAAGGAGGGGACATGAGACGCGCTCTGGTGATCGGCGCCAGTCACAGCCTCGGCTCCCACCTGGCCACCCGGCTGGCCGCGAGCGACTGGCAGGTCGTCGGCACCGGACGCCGCCCAGCACACGACGTGCCCGGTTCCGACATCTTCGACTACGTACCGCTCGATCTGTCGGACCCGGCCGACGTCGACCGGTTCGCAGCGGGCCCGGGTTCCGACGCCTACGACCTCGTCGTCCACAACGCGGTGATGTACGGCGGCACCGGCGGCAAGGCCCCGGAGCTCGCCGAACTGGAGACCATGTTCCGGGTGAACACGCTCGTTCCCTACCGGCTTCTGCACGGCCTGCTCAGCGCCCAGAGCCCGGATCGGTTCTGCTCCTGCGTCGTGGTCAACTCCGACTCGGTCTATCACGCCAACAGGCACTCCGCGCCCTATGCCGCGACCAAGGCAGCGCTGCGGGTCCTGACGACGGCCCTCGCCGACACCTTTAGATCGGCGCAGGTCAGCGTCGCGACCCTGGTACTCGGGCCGTTGCCGGACCCGGGAAAGCTGGCGGACTTCCGACGGGTGGCGGAGCGGCACGGCATACCCGTCGAGGAGGTCACGCGCGCCTACCTGCGCAAGTCGAACCCGTCCTACGTCATCGACGACCTCATCGATTTCGATGCCTGTCACCGGAGCGTCGAGTACCTTGCCGGGCTCGGGCCGGCCGGCAACGGCACGGTCTGCCGTCTCGACGGGGGCTCAGCCGGCTCCCTCGTTTGATCCGCCCATCCCCATGGCGCACTGCCCCGTCCCAGGAGGTGCCCGATGACACATCAGCCCCACACTCTCTGGCCGCACATGATGTCCGTCGAGCGGCAGGGCGACGACGACTACTGCACCGCGTCCGCCCGCGGCGTTCGGCTGACGTTCAGCGACGGCCGCGAGGCCCTTTGCGGTACCAGCGGGCTCTGGAACTGCATCCTCGGCTACGGCAATGAGGCGATCGCGCACGCCGTCCACAAGGCGCTGCGCGACGCCTCGTACCTCAGTCTGTACCGGTACGAGAACGTCTACGCGCGTCGTGCCGCAGAGGCGCTCAGGGAGGTGGCCGGCTCCGAGCACTTCGGCCGGGTCCTCTTCTCGACTTCCGGCGGTGCCGCCAACGACCTCGTCATGAAAGTCGCGCGGCACTACTTCGCACTCCGTGGCGAGCACGTTCGTAAGGGAATCGTCGGCCTCGAAGGCGGTTGGCACGGTCTGACATTCGGTGCCGCCGCCCTGACCGGCGCAGACCTCGGCAACAGGGTGTACGGCATCGACCGGCGGCTCGTCACCCATGTTCGCCCCAACGAGCCCGAGGAGCTGGAGAGGCTGCTCGACAAGCACCGCGGCCGGATCGCGGCCGTCGTGGTGGAGCCGGTCCTGGGCACGCCGGCCCTCGAGTTGTCCGATGCCTATGTGGCGACTCTGCTGCGGCTGCGCCAGGAACACGGCTTCCTGCTGGTGGCCGATGAGGTGACGACGGGTTTCTGGCGGGTGGGCCCCTTCTTCGCCAGCCAGTCCTGGCCGGAACCACCTGACATCCTGCTGACCTCCAAGGCCCTGACCAACGGCACGATGGCGGCGTCCGCGCTGATGGTGTCCCGCGAGGTGGCCGATGCCTTCGTCCACGCGGGAGCGGTCCTGGGGCACGGCGAGACGCAGGCGGGCACACCTGCCTCGGCCGCGGCGATCCTGGCGACGCTCGACGAGATGCGCCGTCTCGACGCCGCGTCCCTCAGCACCGCCCTCTCCCGGCGACTCGACGCCGAACTGGACACCCTGGTCGACGAGGTCGACGAGGTCGCGTCCGCCTCCGGACGTGGCTGCCTGCGCGCCATCATGGTGCGGCACCTCAGCGGTGAACCGCTCGCGGACGCCGAGGTCGCCGCTCTCGTCAGGGCCATCCGCGAAGAGGGGGCCCTCGTCCATCCCGGACCGAGCTGCGTTCAGATCCTTCCGGCGCTGGTCTACTCGCCGGAGGACACGTCGTTGCTGTTCTCCTCCGTCCGCGCCGGCATCAAGAGCCATTTCCGTTAGCCGGGCGCGTGGAGCCGTGACGACAGTGCGTCCAGCCGAGTGAAGAGGAGGCGACAGCATGGAGCTTCGGAACGCGCGGACCCCTCCCGACGGCTGGTCCGGCTCGGGCCGCGTCGACGCGTGGGTGGCCGCGCGGGTGGCGGCGGCACCCGATGCGATAGCGATCCAGGACCGGGACCGCCGCGTCACCTATGCGGAACTCGACCGGGAAGCGGACCGCGTCGCCCGCATGATCTCCGCGCGCGGAGTCGCTCCCGGCGGTTTGATAGGAGTCCGGATGCGGCGCGGGTGGCGCATGTACGCCGCGCTGCTCGGGGTCTGGAAGCACGGTTCCGGCTATGTCCCTGTCGACTTGTCGTATCCCTCCGCCCGGCAGGATTTCATCGTCTCCGACTCCGGGGCAGGGCTCCTGGTGGAGAGCGGGGAGGACGGGTTCACGACGCGTGTGCCGGATTCCGCACCGGAGCGCGCGCCGGTCCCGCCGGACATTGCGTACGTGCTCTACACCTCGGGGTCGACGGGACGCCCCAAGGGAGTCGTCCTGCGGCACGGGAACGTCCTGGCCTTCCTGGACGGTGTCGCCCGCGCCTTCCGGTTCGGGAGCGGCGACATCTGGGCCCAGTTCACCTCGGTCTGCTTCGACATCAGCGTGGCGGAGACCTGGATCCCCCTGGTCACGGGAGCACGGCTCGTGGTCGTTCCCGAAGAGGCGGCCGGCGACCCGGCGGCCTTCCAGCGCCTTCTGTCCGAAACACGGGTGAGCATCCTGAGCCAGGTGCCCACCGTCTTCCGGTACCTGCTGGACGCCGTCGAAGAGGAGGGAACCGAGCTGCCGTCTCTCCGGCAGGTGCTGTTGTGCGGGGAGCCCGTCGAACCGCACACGGTGCTGCGCTGGCTGAAGGCGGGTGTCGCGCCCGACGCGCGAGTCCACAACCTGTACGGCCCGACCGAAGCCACCGTCTACGCGACCTGGTACGAGCTGACCGAGGAGAACCTCGACCCGACACGTCCGACACGTCCCGGAACTCCGATCGGCAGGGCCTTGCCGCATGTGACGGCCGCCGTCATGGACAACGGCGGTCCGGTTCCCCTCGGCCGGAGCGGTGAGGTCTACCTGAGCGGCCCCGGTGTCGCCTGGGGATACCTGGGGCTGCCGGACCGGACCAGCCGCAGCTTCGTCACCCTCGACGGCGGGACGGGGCGCTGGTACCGGACGGGAGACCTGGCCCGCGTCGAGCGGGACGGGCTGTGGTTCGAGGGCCGTACCGACACCCAGGTCAAGTTGCGCGGCTTGCGCATCGAGCTGGGTGAGGTGGAGGCACTGCTCCGCACGCACCGCGGGGTCTCCGAGGCCGCGGTCCTCCTGACGAGAGGGCCGACCGGCGATCCCTTCCTCGTGGCCTACTACGTGGCATCGCCCGCATCCGGGGGTACGGAAGCGCCCGCGTTGCGCGGATACCTCACCGACCGTCTCCCGCCCTACATGGTCCCTTCGAGGTACGTCGCGGTGTCGGAGCTGCCGCTGACCCTCAACGGCAAGCTCGACCGCAAGGCACTCGAAGGGCTCGCACACCCCACGACGGCGTGACGGGCCTCCACCGCACGACGCGCGTGCGCCGGCGTGCGTCGGCATGCGCCGAGAAAGGAAGCCACAGCATGGATCCGAGCATCCTCGCCCTCGTGGTGAACGTCTGGCGGGACGTCCTCAAAGTGGACAGGATCGAGAGCACCGACGACTTCTTCGAGCTGGGCGGGCACTCGCTCCTCGCGAGCCGGGTGCTGGCCCGGCTGGGCAAGGAGACGGGCGGGAAGTTGACTCTGCGGACGTTCGACGAGGCCCCCACGGTCGAATTGTTCGCGGCGGCCCTGGAGGCGGAGCTGAAGGCGGGCACGGGCAGGGGCGGGGACTGAAGGGCGGCGGCCCGGCGGCGCTCGGCGACAACCGACCAAGAGCTGAAGGTCGCGTCCGTCGTACTCCGAGGGCGCGCCGCCCTGAACCGGACAGCAGCCACCGCACACGTCGGATCGACAAAGTGAGAGAACCCATGCAGCAGACCGTGAAGGTCATCGGTATTGGGGGATCGCCCCGGCCTCACTCCACCGCGGAGCGGGCGCTTCGCGCGGTATTGAGGGAGGCGCGGCACCTCGGCGCGGAGACCCACCTGATCGGCGGATCCGAGCTGATGTTCCCGCTCTACGACCCGCGCGAAGAGGTCCGCTCACCACAGGCCCTGCGCCTGATCTCCAAGGTCGCCTCGGCGGACGGAATCATCATCGCCAGCCCTTCGTACCATGGCACCGTCTCCGGTCTGGTCAAGAACGCCCTCGACTACGTGGAGGAGTTGCGCGGTGACGCGCGACCCTATCTGACCGGCCGTGCCGTAGGCCTCCTCGCCGTGGGACAGGGCTGGCAGGGTGCGGTCGCCACGCTGGGGACGCTGCGCACGGTCGCCCACGCGCTGCGCGGCTGGCCCACCCCACTCGGGGTCGCCGTCAACAGCGAGTCGGCCGGCTTCGACGCGGACGGTGGCTGCGACCAACCGCACATCCAGGAGCAGCTGGCGACCATGGCCGGTCAGGTGGTGGAGTTCGCGCACGCGCGCCGGGCCGCCGAGTCCGTCCCCGCCGGGGAGTTCACCGTGGGCGCCGGAAGTGCCACACCATGACGCGGGACGGGAGCCGAAGTCGCTTAGACCTGCTCCCTGTTGGTCCAGACCTCTTGACGGAAGGTCTGGACCAACTTACGTTGTGGCGCACCACCCCCACGTACGTCTCCAGGCCCCCCACAGTCCCAGGAGGTGAGCGTGTCCCGGCGATGTCCCCCCACCCCCGTCCGCCGCGTTCCGTGTCCCTCCCGTCCGGCCGTGAGCCGACGGCCACCGGCTGCCGGAAGCCCGTGGAGACAGGAAGGGACACGCATGAAAGCTCGCCGATCCCGATTCTTCGGGGCGGGCCTCGCCGCCGCCCTGGCCGTCCCGCTGTTCCTGGCCGCCGCCGTGCCGGGACAGGCCGCCGCCGGTCCCCCGAAGGCCGTCCCGCTCGAACTGACGACCAAGCTCGCCGAACGGGCCGCCGACCGGCCCGTCGCGGCCGAACCCGGCCGGGGAGCCGACTCGGCGCAGCGCGCCGCGGCCGACACCTGCGCCATCAAGTCCAAGCCGGCGGGCAAGGTCCTGCACGGCTACTGGGAGAACTGGGACGGCGCGGCCAACGGCGTCCACCCGCCGATGGGCTGGATCCCCATCAACGACTCCCGGATCACCGCCAACGGCTACAACGTGCTGAACGCCGCCTTCCCCGTGATCCTCTCCGACGGCACGGTCCTGTGGGAGGACGGGATGGACCGTACGGTCAAGGTCGCCACCCCGGCCGAGATGTGCGCGGCCAAGGCGAACGGCCTGACCATCCTGCTCTCCATCGGCGGCGCGACCGCCGGGATCGATCTCAGCTCCGCCGCGGTCGCCGACCGGTTCGTCGCCACGGTCGTCCCGATCCTCCAGCGGTACAACTTCGACGGTATCGACATCGACATCGAGACCGGCCTGGTCGGCAGCGGCAACATCAACCAGCTCTCGGCCTCCCAGTCCAACCTGATCCGGATCATCGACGGTGTGCTGGCCCGGATGCCGTCGAACTTCGGTCTCACCATGGCCCCGGAGACCGCGTACGTCACCGGCGGCAGCGTCGTCTACGGCTCCATCTGGGGCTCGTATCTGCCGATCATCAAGAAGTACGCGGACAACGGCCGGCTGTGGTGGCTGAACATGCAGTACTACAACGGGGCGATGTACGGCTGCTCCGGCGACTCCTACGAGGCCGGTACGGTCGCCGGGTTCCGGGCGCAGACCGACTGCCTCAACCGCGGTCTCGTCATCCAGGGCACCACGATCCGGGTCCCGTACGACAAGCAGGCACCGGGTCTCCCGGCCCAGTACGGCGCGGGTGGCGGCTATATGCCCCCGCCGCTCGTCGCCCAGGCGTGGAACGGCTACAACGGCGCGCTGAAAGGTCTGATGACCTGGTCCCTGAACTGGGACGGCTCCCGGAACTGGACCTTCGGCAACAACGTCAAGGCGCTACAGGGCCGCTGACGATACGTCACCGGGCTCCTGGTATCACCGCCGCCCGCGCCCTCCGGCGCGGGCGGCACCTACCCTGGCGGCCATGTCTCCCCGTTCCGAATCCTTCCGCGCCGACGCGGGTCACCTTCTCCATTACCTCGACTACGGCGGCGACGGCCCGGCCCTGGTGGCGCTGCACGGCACCTTCGGGCGCGGGGCGGTCTTCCGGCGGCTGGCGGCCGATCTGGGCGGCCGGGCCCGGGTGTTCGCGCCCGACCAGCGGGGCCACGGTCACAGCGACCGGACGGCCGGGTACGACCGGGACGGGTTCGTCGAGGACGCGGCGTCCTTCGTGCGCGGGCTCGGCCGGGGTCCCGTGGTGGTTCTGGGGCATTCGCTCGGCGGCATCACGGCGTACCAGCTCGCGGCCCGCCATCCCGGTCTGGTGTCGGCGCTGATCGTCGAGGACGTGGGTCCGGTGATGCGGCGGCCGGAGGTGCCGCATCCGGTCCTGGACGTCCGGGGCTGGCCCGCCGAGGCGGCGAGCCGGGCGGCGCTGGCCCGTGCGATCGAGGAGCGGGGGGTCCCCGACAGCGGCTACTTCCTGCAGAGCGCCGTCGAGGCCGGACCGGGGCGCTGGCGGCTGCTGTTCGACTGGGAGGAGATGATGGCCGTCCAGGAGGGCGGTACCGGTGACTGGTGGGACGACTGGCTGGGCTCGTCCTGTCCCGCCCTGGTGGCCCACGGCGGCCGGAGCACCCTGCTGTCCGCGGCCCTCGCCCGGCGGATGGCCGCCGAGCGGCCCGGTACGGAGCTGTGGACGTCCCCGGCGGCCGGGCACTGGATCCACGACGACGACCTGGAGGGGTTCGCCGGGGCCGTCGCGGCCTTTCTGGACCGGCTGCCGGGCATGCGGCGGTCCCGGTCCGGTCCCGGCGGCGGCGGACCGGCGCGGTGATCGAGGGGCCATGACCACCCGGCAATAATGGTCCAGACCTTTACGGGTGCCCAGGTCGCCTTATAGCGTGCTCACCGATGAAACATCCCCCACAGTTTCATCATCCCCCCACAAGGAGTGACACGTTGACGGGCATCCTCGATGCCGCACTGTGCCGCTACCAACGGCACAGCACCACCATCCTCAGAATCACCGTCGGGCTGGTCTTCGTCGGATTCGGTGTCATGAAGTTCGTCCCGGACGCCAGTCCGGCGGAGGACGTCGCGAGCCGGACCATGGACGTCCTCGCCTTCGGGCTCGTACCGCCGGGGGCGACCCGCCCCCTGCTGGCGTTGTTCGAGACCGCGATCGGCGTCGGACTGATCACCGGATTCCTTCTGCGGGTGGTGCTCGCGGCTTTCTTCCTGCACATGGGCGGGGTCTTCGCCGCCCTGCTGATACTTCCCGACGAGATGTGGAACGGCCAACTGCCCACATTGGAGGGGCAGTACATCATCAAGAACGTGGTCCTCATCGCCGCGTGTCTCACGGTCGCGGCCGAGGAGAGCCGCCACACCACGGTGGTCACCCCACGCCGCCGCCACGCCCGGGAGGACGAGCCGCGGCCCGTCCGGGAGCCGGGATCCGGGCTTGTACGCGACCCCGGGCCCCGACCGCTCTGCGACCCCGGGCCCCATCTCGCCGCCCGGAAGCCCGGGACCCGGGCGACCCGGGCGAGCCGGGAGCCGAGCCCCCATCGGTGACACCGGCGGGCG
>NZ_JBHYZV010000085.1:0-30242 GCF_042753905.1 Streptomyces sp. NPDC059248
ATGGTACTGCAGGGGGGACCCTGTGGGAGAGTAGGACGCCGCCGAACAATCATTATGTTGAGGGCTCTGGCCCCTTGAGACACAGTCTCGGGGCCAGAGCCCTTTTCCCATTTACGGACCCCTCCGAAAGAACCGCGCGGACCACCCGTGTGCGGGCGGGTTCCCCACTGACGGTAAAGTCCGTGGAGCATCATAGGCACGTTCCCCAGGAGGCCCCGGGTGGAGGTCCAGGAGACCCGCGTTCAGACGGACCGGGTACTCACCATCCCCAACATCCTCAGCATGGCCCGGCTGGCCGGTGTGCCGCTCTTCCTGTGGCTGATCCTCCGGCCCGAGTTCGGCGGGCCCAAGAGCGACGGCTGGGCACTGCTGGTCCTGATGCTCAGCGGGATCAGCGACTATCTCGACGGGAAACTCGCCCGGCGCTGGAACCAGATCAGCAACCTCGGCCGGCTACTCGACCCCGCCGCTGACCGGCTGTACATCCTCTCCACCCTCGTCGGCCTCACCTGGCGGGAAATCCTGCCACTCTGGCTGACCGCGGCCCTTCTGGCGCGAGAACTGATGCTGCTGGTGATGGTGTGGATCCTCCGGCGCCACGGCTACCCACCACCCCAGGTGAACTTCCTCGGCAAGGCCGCCACCTTCAACCTGATGTATGCCTTCCCGCTACTGCTCCTGAGTGACGGCTCGGGGTGGCTTGCGTCACTTGCCGCCGTTTTCGGATGGGCGTTCGCAGGATGGGGTACAACTCTGTATTGGTGGGCAGGGATCCTGTATGTGGTCCAGGTCCGCCGTCTCGTCAAGGCGGATACAGTGGCCGATTGACCTCGTTGATGCGCGGCCGTGCAGTGTGGCCGGTCGCGTATGACGCCAAGAGGGCCTCTTAGGACGAGCGCAGTCGGCTGGGCCGTCGTCTCTCAAGGAGGACGCTTCCGACATGAAGGCCGTCGTGATGGCCGGTGGCGAAGGAACTCGACTTCGCCCCATGACTTCCAGCATGCCCAAGCCGCTCCTGCCAGTCGCCAACCGGCCGATTATGGAGCATGTGCTGCGGCTGCTCAAGCGGCACGGTCTCAGCGAGACCGTGGTGACCGTCCAGTTTCTCGCGTCGCTCGTCAAGAACTATTTCGGGGACGGCGAAGAGCTCGGTATGGAGCTCACCTACGCCAATGAGGAGAAGCCGCTCGGAACCGCGGGCAGTGTGAAGAACGCCGAGGAGGCGCTGAGAGACGACGCATTCCTCGTCATCTCGGGGGACGCGCTCACCGATTTCGACCTGACCGATCTGATCTCCTTCCACAAGGAGAAAGGCGCGATGGTCACCGTATGTCTGACCCGGGTGCCCAATCCGCTGGAATTCGGTATCACCATTGTCGACGAGGCGGGCAAGGTCGAGCGTTTTCTGGAGAAGCCGACCTGGGGCCAGGTGTTCTCGGACACGGTCAATACCGGTATCTATGTCATGGAGCCGGAGGTCTTCGACTACGTCGAGGCCGATGTCCCCGTGGACTGGTCCGGAGATGTCTTCCCGCAGCTCATGAAGGACGGCAAGCCGATCTACGGCTATATCGCCGAAGGCTACTGGGAGGACGTCGGTACCCACGAGAGCTATGTGAAGGCCCAGGCCGATGTCCTGGAGGGCAAGGTCGAGGTCGAACTCGACGGCTTCGAGATCTCGCCCGGCGTATGGGTCGCCGAAGGCGCCGAGGTGCACCCGGACGCGGTCCTGCGCGGCCCGCTGTACATCGGGGACTACGCCAAGGTCGAGGCCGATGTGGAGATCCGCGAACACACGGTCGTCGGCTCGAACGTCGTCGTCAAGAGCGGCGCCTTCCTCCACAAGGCCGTGATCCACGACAACGTCTACATCGGGGAGCACTCCAATCTCCGGGGCTGTGTCGTCGGCAAGAACACGGACATCATGCGGGCCGCCCGGATCGAGGACGGCGCGGTCATCGGCGACGAGTGTCTCGTCGGCGAGGAATCCATCATCCAGGGCAACGTACGTGTCTACCCGTTCAAGACCATCGAGGCCGGCGCCTTCGTCAACACCTCGGTGATCTGGGAGTCGCGCGGCCAGGCCCATCTCTTCGGGGCCCGGGGCGTGTCCGGGATCCTCAATGTGGAGATCACCCCCGAGCTGGCGGTACGGCTGGCGGGCGCGTACGCCACCACCTTGAAGAAGGGCGCCACCGTGACCACGGCCCGGGACCACTCACGTGGCGCCCGGGCCCTGAAGCGGGCCGTCATCTCCGCCCTCCAGACCAGCGCCATCGACGTCCGCGACCTGGAGAACGTGCCGCTTCCCGTGGCCCGGCAGCAGACCGCGCGCGGCAGCGCCGGCGGGATCATGATCCGCACCTCCCCTGGGGTGCCGGACTCCGTCGACATCATGTTCTTCGACGAACGCGGCGCCGATCTGTCGCAGGCCGGACAGCGGAAGCTGGACCGGGTGTACGCCCGCCAGGAGTACCGGCGGGCCTTCCCCGGGGAGATCGGGGACCTGCACTTCCCGGCCAGCGTCTTCGACTCGTACACGGGATCCCTGCTGCGGAACGTGGACACCACGGGGATCGCCGAATCCGGGCTGAAGGTCGTCATCGACGCCTCCAACGGCAGTGCGGGGCTCGTGCTGCCCAGCCTGCTGGGCCGGCTCGGGCTGGACGCGCTGACGATCAACCCGGGGCTCGACGAGGCCCGGCCCACCGAGACCCGGGAGAGCCGCAGGGCCGGTCTGGTACGCCTGGGCGAGATGGTGGCGTCCGCGCGGGCCGCCTTCGGGGTGCGCTTCGACCCCGTGGGCGAACGGCTCTCCCTCGTCGACGAACGCGGCCGCATCATCGAGGACGACCGGGCGCTGCTGGTCCTGCTCGACCTGGTCGCCGCGGAACGCCGCAGCGGCAAAGTGGCGCTGCCGGTGACCACCACCAGGATCGCCGAGCAGGTGGCCGCGTACCACGGAACCGAGGTCGAGTGGACGACGACCTCGCCCGACGACCTCACCAGGGTCGGCCGGGAGGAGACGACGATCTTCGGCGGTGACGGCCGCGGCGGATACATCGTGCCGGAGTTCAGCAGCGTTTTCGACGGTACGGCCGCCCTGGTCCGGCTGGTGGGCCTGATCGCCAGGACCCAGCTCACGCTCAGCCAGATCGACGCGCGGATCCCGCGGGCGCACGTCCTCAAGCGGGACCTGGCGACACCCTGGGCCGTCAAGGGCCTCGTGATGCGACGGGTCGTCGAGGCGGCCGGGGAACGTCAGGTGGACACCACGGACGGGGTACGCGTCGTGGAGACCGACGGGCGATGGGTGATGGTGCTGCCCGACCCGGCGGAGGCCGTCACTCATCTGTGGGCCGAGGGGCCCGACGACGCCTCGGCCAAGACCCTCCTCGACGAGTGGGCGGCCGTGGTCGACAGCGCAGGTCACTGACGTGTGAACCGGGTGCGGGACGGCGGACCGACCTGCCGTCCCGCACCCGGGTGGGGCCATTCGGCGGTAGCGCGTGCGACGTGCGACGATGTGCGGCATGCCGCAGCAGCCCCCCGCGCAGCCTCCCGTACGGGGCACCGGAGCACGTTCCGGTTCCCCGCCCGCGCGCCCCGACGCCTCCATGTCGCTGCTGACCAATGTGATGGAACACAGCCTCGACGAGGGCTACGCGGAGGCGGCCGCGCGCCGGGCCGACGGCGGGGGCCTGCCCCGCACGCTGAAGGCGAAGTTGTGGCTGGGCGCCGGTCTGGTACTGACCGCGGGAATCGTCACCGTGGGGGCCGCCGAAGCGCGGATATCGGCTCCTGTCGTCGCCAAGGAGCGAGAGGAGTTGATCGACCGCATCGACGCGGAGACCGACGACGTGGACGCCCTGGAAGGCGAAGTGAAGGCGCTCCGTACCGAGGTGGGGGAGCGTCAGCGGAAGGCCCTGCGGGCCCAGGGCGGCGACCAGGGCAGGACGGTGGCCCTGCTGGCCGGCGCGACGGGGGTCGAGGGCCCGGGGGTGAAGCTCGTCGTCGACGACGCGAAGGGCACCGGCGGCGGTGGCGGTGGCGGGCCGCGCGAGAGCAGCGGGTTCAGCGACACCGGCCGGGTACGGGACCGGGACATGCAGCGGGTCGTCAACGGGTTGTGGGAGTCGGGCGCCGAGTCCGTCGCCATCAACGGGCAGCGGCTGACGGCCCTGTCGGCGATCCGGGCCGCGGGGGACGCCATACTGGTCGACAACAGACCGCTGGTGCCGCCGTACACGGTGCTCGCGGTGGGGGACGGCAAGAAGCTGAACACGACGTTCCAGGACAGCGCGGACGGACATTATTTGCACGCGCTCCGGGAGAACTTCGGGATCCGTTTCAGCATCTCCACTGAGGACAGGGTGCGGCTCCCGGCCGCGCCGAGCCTGATCGTACGTACAGCGGAACCGGAAGGCCCCGATGCCCCGAAGGGGAGCGGGCGAGGGCCCACCGACACAGGGAAGGGCACATCGTGATCGCCGTACTGGGCCTCGTCGTGGGAGTCGTGGCCGGGCTGTTGGTCCGGCCCGAGGTACCCGCCGTGGTCGAGCCCTATCTGCCGATCGCCGTCGTGGCGGCGCTCGACGCCGTCTTCGGCGGGCTGCGGGCGATGCTGGACGGGATCTTCGTCGACAAGGTCTTCGTCGTGTCGTTCCTGTCGAACGTCGTGGTGGCCGCGCTGATCGTCTTCCTCGGGGACAAGCTGGGCGTGGGCGCGCAGTTGTCGACCGGTGTCGTGGTCGTGCTCGGTATCCGGATCTTCTCCAACGCGGCGGCCATCCGCCGCCACGTCTTCCAGGCGTGAGGCCGGTGGAGACGGAGCCGGACAGGGACCGGAACGACGGAACGACCGGGTCCGGTGCAACGGAACGGCCGGATCCGGCGGGGTCCGGCGCCCGGGCGCGGCCTACGGGCCGCCAGCGGCTCAAGGCGGGCCTGTGGCCGCCGCGCGTCACCCGCGCCCAGCTGACGGTGGCCCTGCTGCTCTTCGTGCTCGGCCTCGGGCTCGCCATCCAGGTACGGTCCACCAGCGACAACAGCGCGCTGCGCGGAGCCCGCCAGGAGGACCTCGTCCGTATCCTCGACGAGCTGGACAGCCGCACCGAGCGGCTGGAGGCCGAGAAGCGGCGGCTGGAGGAGCAGCGGACGGAGCTGGAGACCAGCTCGGACCAGGCGGAGGAGGCACGGCGGCAGACCCGGCAGAAGGAGCAGCAGCTCGGCATTCTCGCGGGTACGGTGGCGGCACGGGGTCCCGGTATCACCCTCACCGTCGCCGACCGGTCCGGCACCGTGGAGCCGGACATGCTGCTGGACGCGGTCCAGGAGCTGCGGGCGGCCGGCGCGGAGGCGATCGAGGTCAACGGGAACCGTGTCGTCGCCGATACGTACTTCACCGGTTCCGGTGGGAACGTCGAGGTGGACGGGAGGAAGATCACCGCGCCGTACCGGTTCGAGGTGATCGGAAAGCCGCAGGATCTCGAACCGGCCCTGAACATTCCTGGGGGAATCGTGCGGACACTGGAGAAGGAGCAGGCCACGGCCACGGTGGCCCGCTCGGAGAAGATCATCGTGGACGCCTTGCGACCCGAGAAGCAGCCTGACTACGCTCGGTCGTCCACGCGGTGAGGCGTCGGGAGTCGGTGCCCGTTATGTCGGGTCGTGAGGCCGCGGGAGGTCGGAACGACGACTTCGCGCGGTGTGGTGGAAACTGTCTGGTGGGTACGGACGTTGTGAGGATGTCCGGGTCGGCAGGCGTCGTTGAGAGTTCGTCCTGCCCCACGGGCGGGTCTATTTCGGTCAAGGGGAATCGCCCGTGAAGTTGTTTGCGAAGTTGTTCGGCAAGAGCGCCCGCGAGGACGGCGGCAGCGCCAGGCATCGTGCGCGCCGTCAGGATCAGCAGGAGGAGCAGGGTGGACAGCGCCCGCTCTTCCGGGACGAGGTCGGTGGTCCGGGTGGTGGGTATCCGGGGGGCCCTGGCGCGTCGTCTGTTGACCCTGCCGGTGCCGGACGCATAGGTTTCGGGGAATCATCGACCGCGGGTGCGGGCGGCGGTTACGCCTCCGACCCCTATGCGACCAATCCCCATGGGGGACAGCCGCGGCAGGAGGATCCTTCCATGGCGGGAGTGACGGTCTGTACGAGGTGCGGTCACCGCAACCCCGACTCCGGCCGGTTCTGCTCCAACTGCGGCGCCCCGCTGCGCCCCGGAGTGGCACCCGAGCGGTCCTCCGAGACGACGTCGACGATCTCCATCTCGGGGCTGGAGGCGTACGACTCGGAGACGACGGGCCAGACCGCGCTGCCGTCGCTGTCGCCGGAGGCCCAGGCCGCGGTGGACGCCCTGCCGCTGGGCTCGGCGCTGCTGGTGGTGCGCCGCGGGCCCAACTCGGGCAGCCGGTTCCTGCTCGACGGGGATCTGACGACCGCCGGCCGTCACCCGCAGAGCGATATCTTCCTCGACGACGTGACGGTCTCCAGGCGTCATGTGGAGTTCCGCCGGGGTCCGGACGGCAGTTTCAGCGTCGCCGACGTCGGCAGTCTGAACGGCACCTACGTCAACCGTGAGCCCATCGAGTCGGTCTATCTGACCAGCGGGGACGAGGTTCAGATCGGCAAGTACCGGATGGTCTTCTACGCGAGCCACGCGAGCCAGCGGGGCTACTGATCGCCGGTCGTCGCGGGGCATCCGTGGGAAGGCACATGCTGCGAACACCGCCGGGCGGTGCCGGGGACGGCACCGCCGTCCCGGGAGAGAGGCTGATGAGCATCGGAACGGTGCTCACCCAGCTGCACGACGAGTTTCCCGAAGTCACCATCTCCAAGATCCGGTTTCTGGAGGCGGAGGGGCTCGTGGAGCCCCGGCGTACCCCATCGGGGTATCGCAAGTTCTCCCGGGCGGATGTGGAGCGGCTGGCCCAGGTCCTGCGGATGCAGCGGGACCACTATCTGCCGCTGAAGGTGATCCGGGAACATCTGGACGCCGTGGCCCGGGGGGAGCAGCCTCAGCTGCCCGCCTCGGGGCCGCAGCGCGACGGGGCCGGGCCCACCGGTTTCGACGGGACCCCCGGCGGGGTGGACAACGCTGCCGGGGCCGTCGGCCCGCAGGTGACGGAGGCGGAGCGTCCCACCGCTGCCCGGGTGGGGCGGTCCGAGCTGCTGGCCGCCGCCGGGGTGACCGGTGAGGAGCTGGCCGAGTGGCAGTCGTACGGCCTGGTCACGGCCGCCGCCGACGGTTCGTACGACGCCGGTGCGGTCACCGTGGCCCGGCTCGTGGCCGAACTGGGCCGTTTCGGTCTCGAACCCCGCCATCTGCGGGCGATGCGGGCCGCGGCGGACCGGGAGGCGGGCCTGGTGGAACAGGTGGTGGCACCCTTGCGGCGGCATCGCAATCCCCAGACCAGGGCCCATGCGGAGGCCACCGCGAAAGAGCTCGCGGGCCTGTCCGTACGGCTCCACGCGGCCCTGATGGAGACATCCCTCGGGGTCCGGATCCAATGATCATGGCCCTGCCCGACTATCCAAAGAGGCCGGGCACGGCCTAGGGTTGCTGTGTGAACGAGCTCGACGTTGTGGGCGTCCGGGTGGAGATGCCCTCCAATCAACCGATCGTGCTCCTGCGAGAAGTGGGAGGCGATCGGTACCTCCCCATCTGGATCGGCCCCGGGGAGGCGACCGCCATCGCCCTCGGCCAGCAGGGCATGGCACCGGCCCGACCGCTGACCCATGACCTGTTCAAGGACGTGCTGGACGCGCTGGGCCAGGAGCTGACCGAGGTCCGCATCACCGATCTGCGGGAAGGCGTCTTCTACGCCGAACTGGTGTTCGCCAGTGGTGTCGAGGTCAGCGCCCGGCCCTCCGACGCCATAGCGCTCGCCCTGCGCGTCGGTGCGCCGATCTACGGCAGTGACGGGGTGCTCGACGACGCGGGGATCGCGATCCCCGACGAGCAGGAGGACGAGGTGGAGAAGTTCCGCGAGTTCCTCGACCAGATCTCGCCGGAGGACTTCGGGACCAACAGCCAGTGACCGTCATTCCGGTTGGCATATGGCCATTCGGCTAGCCTTACCCCGGACAGGGGCACGGGAAACCACCCTCAGGGTGATTATCACTCGGCGTGCCGAGTGTGGCGATCGTTGACGCACCCCTGGCGACTGCCTACCGTCGAGTGGGCAGGTCAAGGACGGAGGGTCGGCGTGAGAAGCAGCGGCGACGGTGCGGTTGGGGTGGGGGGCGTCCCCGGACGGAGTCCGGTGGAGAGCGGGCCGTATCCGCTCCACGGGGGTGTGCGGGGACCGGTGGACGCGGAGTCCGTGCCACCACCGGAGGAGACGGTGGGGTACCGGGGGCCGACGGCCTGTGCGGCGGCGGGGATCACCTACCGCCAGCTCGACTACTGGGCGCGTACGGGTCTGGTCGAACCGAGTGTGCGTCCGGCGTACGGATCGGGCACGCAGCGGCTCTACAGCTTCCGTGACGTCGTTGTCCTCAAGATCGTCAAGCGTTTCCTCGACACCGGCGTCGCCCTGCAGAACATCCGGGCCGCGGTCCGGCATCTGCGCGAGCGCGAGCTGGCCGAGCTGGAGCGGATGACGCTGATGAGCGACGGCGCGACGGTGTACGAGTGCTCGTCCCCCGACGAGGTCGTCGATCTGCTCCAGGGCGGTCACGGCGTCTTCGGGATCGCCGTCGGCGTGGTCCGGCGGGATGTCGACGCCGCGCTGTCGCAGCTCCACGGCGAGCGGATCGACACCGGCGAGACGCTGGTCGGCAACAACCCCGCGGACGAACTGGCCCGGCGCCGGCGCGACCGGGCGGTCTGACCCGGGCGGGGGTCCCGGGCCGTGTCCCGCGGATCCCGCCCGTGCGTTGTCAGTGGCGTAGGGCAGCATCGGGCGGGTGAGATCCGCCCCGACGATTCTGCATCTGGACATGGACGCGTTCTTCGCCGCCGCGGAGCAGGCGTCGAAGCCGAGTGTGCGCGGCAAGCCGGTGGTCGTCGGCGGTCTCGGCCCGCGCGGGGTGGTCGCCACGGCGTCGTACGAGGCCCGGCGCTTCGGGGTGCACTCGGCGATGCCGATGTCCCAGGCCCGGCGGCTGGCGCCGAACGCGGCGTATCTGGTGCCCCGGTTCGCCTTCTACCGCTCGATCAGCGAGCAGGTGATGCGGCTGCTCGGGGGGTTGTCGCCGCTGGTGGAGCCGTTGAGTCTGGACGAGGCGTTCGTCGATCTGGAGGCGGGCGGCGCCGCCGCGGACGCGGCATCCGCGCGGGCGGTCGGCGAGCGGCTGCGGGCCGATATCGCGGCCGTCACCGGGCTGACCGGCTCGGTGGGGCTCGCGGGATCGAAGATGATAGCCAAGGTGGCCTCGGAGCAGGCCAAACCGGACGGCCTGGTGCTCATCGAGCCGGGGACGGAGCGCGAGCTGCTGGGCCCGCTGTCGGTCCGTACGCTGCCCGGGATCGGCCCGGCCACCGGTGAGCATCTGCGGCGCGGCGGGATCACGATCTGCGCCGATCTGGTGGAGGCGGGCGAGGACGAGCTGGTACGGCTGCTGGGACGGGCGCAGGGGACGTCCCTGTACCGGATGGCCCTCGGCCACGACGACCGGCCGGTGGTGGCCGAACGCGATATGAAGTCGGTCTCCGTGGAGGACACCTTCGACGTCGACCTCCACGACCGGCTGCGGATCCGGCTGGAGGTGGAGCGGCTCGCCGACCGCTGCGTACGGCGGCTGCGCGCCTCCGGACACTCGGGCCGGACGATCGTGCTCAAGGTACGCAGATACGACTTCTCGACGCTGACCCGCTCGGAGACGCTGCGGGGGCCGACGGACGACCCGATGGTGGTGCGGGAGGCCGCGGAGCGGCTGCTGGAGGGCGTCGACACCACGGGAGGCGTACGTCTCCTCGGGGTGGGGGTCTCCGGTCTCGCCGACTGGACCCAGGAGGACCTCTTCGCCCAGGCCGCGGAGGCGCTCGGCGGCTCCGTGTCCGGGGCGGGGGCCGCGGGCACGGGTGCCGGTGGTGGCGGTGGAGATGGGGTCGGGGAGGCGGCCCGCGGCCCCCGCCCCGCGGATGCCGCGGCCGGGTCCGGGGCCGCTCCGGAGGCCCCCGCGGAACCCTCCGTACGGCAGTGGTCCCCCGGGCAGGACGTCACCCATGCGGTACACGGCCCCGGATGGGTGCACGGCAGCGGGCTGGGCCGGGTCACCGTGCGGTTCGAGGTGCCCCGGGGGCCGGTCGGGCGGGTAAGGACGTTCCGGGTGGAGGACCCGGAACTGACCCCATCCGACCCGCTGCCGCTGGTGGAACGGCCGCCGGATCAGCCGGTGGATCGGCCGGGGGAGCCGCCCGGTGGGCCGTCCTCGCCGGCGACCGTACCGAAGGAGCGGTCGGGGACCGGGCCGGACGACGCCGGGGGAGAGGGCGGCGCGGACGGGGCGGAGACCTCGATGCCGTAATGACGGCAGAGCTGGAGCTCCTGGGCGGGTGAGAGATGGCGGCCGACGCCGAAGTCCGGCGCCGTCTTGATCAGCGACCGCTCGAAGGGGACCCGGAGGGTGTCCTCGACGACGGTGCTCGGGGCGAGGGGGACGAAGGAGTCCCGGCCGAAGAGCCCGGTCCGGACGGCCGCCCAATCGGGTGAGCCGGTGGCGTCGTCGAGATACACCTCGTCGACGGTCCCTATCCGCACACCGTCGCGGTCGTACGCCTTGCGGCCGATCAGGCTCCGCGGATCGATATCGGTCTGCACGGTCCCTCCAGAAGGTCGTACCTGCTGCCGGAAAAGCCTGACGAACACCGAAAGCCCTCAAACACCACGAAAAAGCACATCGTGGTCGTCGGCCACTCGAGCGATCACGGGCCTCACCTGCCGAAGAGTGCGCTGGTAGGCTGGCAGCGGCTGCTGACCCCGCGCGGGAGAGCCCACCGGCAGGTCGACGGTGGCGCCGAAGGAGCAACTCCTCCCCGGAATCTCTCAGGCACCCGTACCGCGTGGACGAGGTCACTCTGGAAAGTGGAGTGGGTGCCGGACGGCATCCGCTCACACCGACGGTGAAAGCCGGCCCGCCCCCGCCACGGGCGGACGGTGAAGCTCTCAGGTTGAGATGACAGAGGGGGAGGCCATCCCGGGCATCCGCCGGGGTGCCCCTCACCGGGTCGTCACTGACCAGGAGGCCGCCTGTATGACCGCCAACCGCATCTCCCTCCGGGAACTGGAGCGGGGAATCCCCTTCGAGCAGCGCCACATAGGACCCGACGCCGAGGCCCGGGCCAAGATGCTGGCTCAGGTGGGCTACGGGTCGCTGGACGAGCTGACCGCCGCCGCGGTACCCGATGTGATCAAGAGCGTCGGGGCGCTGGGTCTGCCCGACGCCAGGACCGAGCCCGAGGTGCTCGCCGAGCTCCGCGCGCTCGCCGACCGCAACACCGTACTGACGTCGATGATCGGCCTCGGCTACTACGGCACCTTCACCCCGCCGGTGGTGCTGCGCAATGTCATGGAGAACCCCTCCTGGTACACCGCGTACACCCCCTACCAGCCGGAGATCTCCCAGGGCCGGCTGGAGGCGCTGCTGAACTTCCAGACCATGGTCGCCGATCTGACCGGTCTGCCGACCTCCGGCGCCTCCCTCCTCGACGAGGGCACGGCCGCCGCCGAGGCCATGGCGCTCTCCCGCCGGATCGGCAAGGTCAAGGACGGCGTCTTCCTCGTCGACGCCGACGTCCTGCCGCAGACGCTGGCCGTGATCGAGACCCGGGCCGAGCCCACCGGGGTGGAGGTCCTCGTCGCCGATCTGAGCGACGGCATCCCCGCCGACGTCGCCGAACGCGGAGTCTTCGGCGTCCTCCTCCAGTACCCGGGCGCCTCCGGGGCCGTACGCGACCCGCGCCCCGTGATCGAGCGGGCGCACGAGCTGGGCGCGGTCGTCACCGTCGCCGCCGACCTGCTCGCCCTCACCCTGCTCACCTCCCCCGGCGAACTCGGCGCGGACATCGCCGTCGGCACCAGCCAGCGGTTCGGCGTCCCGATGGGCTTCGGCGGTCCGCACGCCGGATTCATGGCGGTCCGCGAGAAGTTCGCCCGCAACCTGCCGGGCCGCCTCGTCGGTGTCTCCGTCGACGCGGACGGCGACCGGGCGTACCGCCTCGCCCTCCAGACCCGCGAGCAGCACATCCGCCGTGAGAAGGCCACCAGCAACATCTGTACCGCTCAGGTGCTGCTCGCGGTGATGGCCGGGATGTACGCCGTCTACCACGGCCCCGACGGACTGCGCTCCATCGCGCGGCGCACCCACCGCTACGCCACCCTGCTCGCCGCGGGTCTGGCGGCGAGCGGGGCGGAGATCGTCCACGACACGTACTTCGACACCGTGACGGTACGCGTACCCGGCCGGGCCGCCGATGTGGTCGCCGCCGCGCGCGAGGGCGGGGTCAACCTCCGCCCGGTGGACGAGTCGCACGTCTCGATCGCCTGCGACGAGACCACCGACCGGGCCGCGCTCCGGGCCGTCCTCACGGCCTTCGGGGCCGACGCCGGATCCGACCTCGACGCCCTCGACGAGTCGGCGGCGGACACCCTGCCCGTGGACCTGCTGCGGACCGACGACTATCTGACGCATCCCGTCTTCCACCAGCACCGCTCCGAGACCGCGATGCTGCGGTATCTGCGCCGGCTGGCCGACCGCGACTACGCGCTGGACCGGGGCATGATCCCCCTCGGCTCCTGCACGATGAAGCTGAACGCCACCACCGAGATGGAGCCGGTGACCTGGCCCGAGTTCGGCCAAATCCACCCCTTCGCCCCCGCCGGGCAGGCGGCCGGATACCTCACCCTGATCCGGGAGCTGGAGGAGCGGCTGGCCGAGATCACCGGATACGACAAGGTGTCCCTCCAGCCGAACGCCGGATCGCAGGGAGAACTCGCCGGACTGCTCGCCGTCCGCGCCTACCACCGCGCCAACGGCGACACCGGCCGGACGATCTGCCTCATCCCGTCCTCGGCGCACGGCACGAACGCCGCCAGCGCCGTGATGGCGGGCATGTCGGTGGTCGTGGTCGCCACGGCCGACGACGGTGAGATCGACATCGCCGATCTGCGGGCCAAGATCGAGCGGCACCGGGACGAACTCGCCGTTCTGATGATCACCTACCCGTCGACCCACGGGGTGTTCGAGGAGCACGTCGCCGACATCTGCGGCCGGGTCCACGAGGCCGGCGGACAGGTCTACGTCGACGGCGCCAACCTCAACGCGCTGGTCGGCCTCGCCAAGCCGGGCGAGTTCGGCGGCGACGTCTCGCACCTCAATCTGCACAAGACCTTCTGCATCCCGCACGGCGGCGGCGGCCCCGGGGTCGGTCCGGTGGCCGTCCGGGCGCACCTCGCCCCGTACCTCCCCAACCACCCGCTCCAGCCGGAGGCGGGACCTGCGACCGGGGTGGGGCCGGTCTCCGCCGCGCCCTGGGGCTCCGCGGGCATCCTGCCGATCTCCTGGACGTACGTCCGGCTGATGGGCGGCGAGGGCCTCAAGCGGGCGACGCAGGTCGCCGTGCTCGCCGCGAACTACATCGCCAAGCGTCTCGAACCGCACTTCCCGGTGCTCTACACGGGCCCCGGCGGGCTCGTCGCCCACGAGTGCATCATCGATCTGCGCCCGCTGACCAAGGCGACCGGTGTCAGCGTCGACGACATCGCCAAGCGGCTGATCGACTACGGCTTCCACGCGCCGACGATGTCCTTCCCGGTGGCCGGGACGCTGATGATCGAGCCGACCGAGAGCGAGAACCTGGCCGAGGTCGACCGCTTCTGCGACGCGATGATCGCGATCCGCGGCGAGATCGAGAAGGTCGCGTCGGGTGTCTGGCCCGCCGACGACAACCCGCTGGGCAACGCGCCGCACACCGCGGCGGCGCTGGGCGGCGAGTGGGAGCACGCGTACAGCCGTGACGAAGCGGTCTTCCCGGCAGGGGTGAGCGCCGCCGACAAGTACTGGCCGCCGGTACGCCGGATCGACGGGGCCTTCGGGGACCGCAACCTGGTCTGCTCCTGCCCGCCGTTGGACGCGTACGAGAGCTGAGTGCACGCGTGCGCCGCGCCACCGGAGGCCGCGGCGCACACCCGCCGGGCGCGGCGGGACATGCCACGGGGCCGGTACGGGGAGTGCGTGAGCATCCCGTCCGGCCCCGGTTCTCCCGTCCCCCGCCGCGTGTCTCAGACCGCGTGTCTCAGACCGCGTGTCTCAGGCCGCGCGCGCCGTCAGCAGCGGACGGTGCGGGGCGATGATCTGTCCGTCCGGCAGCAGCTCTCCCGTGTCCTCGAACAGGAGGACGCCGTTGCAGAGCAGGCTCCAGCCCTGCTCCGGGTGGTGCGCCACCAGTCGGGCGGCGTCACGGTCGGCTGAGTCCGCTGTCGGGCACGATGGCTGGTGCTGGCACATGGGCAGGTTCTTCCGCTCTGGTGTGATCAGTGTCCTGCGGCTCGATGAGGTGTTCATGGCCGCCCCCCGTATCTCTCGGTCCGCTCCCAGTGTTGCCCCACGGGCGTTGTTCCGCAGGGATTTCGCGACACCTCGTCTCTCTGGTGAGAGACGTATCACTCTCGCGGATGGTTCAGCTCAACCGGACTGTCCTTTTGGATGGTTCGGGCCTGGTCACAACGGACTAGCCCGTTGTGACCAGGTCGAACGACAGCGCGCCCCGCGGCCCCGCTGTCGCGGGGTCCACGGGGCGCACCGCCGCCGCGGCGCCGGGGGCGGACCGGGCCGGGCGGGGAGAAATGGCTGGATGGCCGGGTGACGGCCGGTCGGGGCCGCGGCCGGTGACGTCCGGTCAGGCGGGCGAGCCGAGCAGCGGGGCCGGGGTGAGTCGCAGGGTCATCACCGGGAGGAGTTCGGCGGCCCGGTACGGCCGGTGGGCGGTGATCCCCGGCGGGGCGGGGGCGAGCGGTATCAGCAGATCGGCCGGGGCGAGCCGGGCATCCGACGCGTCCGCGGCGCTCGTGTCGGCCGTGCCGTCCGCGCCGTCTGCGTGGGTCGCGTTGTTCGTGTAGTGGTCGGTGCGCAGCCACAGCGTCAGCATGTAGAGCGCCGGGACCGAGAGCAGCCGCGGCTGGTACGGGGTGGCCGACGACTCCGCCTGGCGGAGGGCGAGTTCGGTGGAGGCGAGGTAGGGGCCTTCGAAGAAGTGGGAGAACGACCAGCCGTCCGGGGTGAGCAGGGTCTCGGCGGCGGCGACGGTGGCACCGTCGCCCCGGAGCAGGAACCGCCAGCCCAGCAGGCGAGTACGGGTATCGGTGTTGCCGGTGGCGTACGCGTCGACCTGGTCGAGAACGTGGACGGGCAGAGGGCACTCGGGGCTCACGGGTCCCTGGACGGACCTGAGTGCCGGGAGACGGTCCTCACGGACGGCTGATGGGGTACTGAGTGCCGCGAGAACGCTGCGAAGAGCAGGCGCGGGGGCCGGGAGGACATGGAGCGGCATGGTGGGTCGCCTCTCGCTCGGGAGACACGGTGAACGTGGGCGTGGCGCCGACAGTGCTGTCACCTGGTGCCGGTGCCGACAGGCGGCGACAGCGCCGGCGGGTGCCGGTGTCGCCGGCTCCGACAGCGCTGTCGGTCGAAGGCGCGGGGATCTCGGGGGACCAAAAATCCGCCGGGCCAACTCGCCGCCCGTGTGCAGAGTTTATAACACTCGTGTTCGTACGGTGATTCCGCTAGCGCACTCCGTGAATGCGGGCAAGGCGGATTCAGGTCTCCGTACCCGAGTGCTTGTACCGTTTTGCCGCGGAACCCGGGCGGTAGCCAGCTATTTTGCCCCCGGCGCGGTAGGCCGAAACCTGTCGGTGTTTTTCACCAGATGCCGTGAGGGAGTCCCGCGCGGTCATCCCCCGTTCCCGCGGCACCGGTACGCCGACCGTCCGCCGATCATCCGCCGATCCCTCGGGATGAGCCGTTCGGTGACGGATGCCACATTAGCGGGCCCGCCCCGCCCCAGCCGCGTTATGGATCAATCAGTCTGGGCATTATCGTCCCGGAGTCCGCCGAGCCGTCCCGAAGCGGCGCGCCCGGGGGACCGTGTGGCAGCCACCCGAGGAAGGACACTTCGATGGGGGACAAGGTCGCGCCGGACGGTTTCGAACTGTCCGATCGCCGGCGGTACCGGCGAAAGCTCCAGCAGTGCCTGGCGGGGCTCGGGCGACTGCTGGCCGAGGAACGGTTCGACCGTCCCAGGAATCTGATGGGACTGGAGATCGAGCTGAATCTTGTGGGCGCCGACGGTCAGCCGCGCATGATGAATGCGGAAGTGCTGGAGCGTATCGCCAGCCATGATTTCCAGACCGAACTGGGAATGTTCAACCTCGAGGTCAATATCGTGCCGCACCGGCTCGGCGGCCGGGTTCTGGACCAGCTGGCCGAAGAGCTGCGCGCCGGTCTCGGATATGCCGACCGCAAGGCGAACGAGGTCGGCGCGGGAATCATGATGATCGGCATTCTGCCGACCCTGAAGCAGGACGATCTGGTCAGCGGCATTCTCTCCGACGACAATCGCTACACCCTGCTCAACGAGCAGATCGTGACCGCGCGCGGTGAGGATTTCGCCCTCGACATCGAGGGTGTGGAGCGGCTGACCTGTTCGTCGGCGTCCATCGCCCCCGAGGCCGCCTGCACGTCCGTACAGCTCCATCTCCAGGTCACCCCGGACCGGTTCGCCGATGTCTGGAACGCGGCTCAGGCGGTGGCGTCCGTGCAGGTCGCGGTGGGTGCCAACGCCCCGTTCCTGTTCGGCAAGGAGCTGTGGCGCGAGTCCCGGCCGCCGCTGTTCCTACAGGCCACCGACACCCGTCCGCCGGAGCTCCAGGCACAGGGTGTCAGGCCGCGTACCTGGTTCGGGGAGCGGTGGATCACCTCGGCGTACGACCTGTTCGAGGAGAATCTGCGGTTCTTCCCGGCGCTCCTGCCGATCTGCGACGACGACGAGGAGCCGCTGCGGATCGTCGACGACGGCGGGGTGCCGTCGCTGCACGAGCTGGTCCTCCACAACGGCACGGTCTACCGCTGGAACCGGCCGGTCTACGGGGTCGCGGGTGGTGTGCCCCATCTGCGGGTGGAGAACCGTGTCCTGCCCGCGGGGCCCACGGTCACCGATGTCGTCGCCAACGCGGCCTTCTACTACGGTCTGGTCCGGGCGCTCGCGGAGGAGCAGCGGACGGTGTGGAGCCGGCTGCCGTTCGAGACCGCGGCGGAGAACTTCGACACGGCGTGCCGCGACGGCATCGAGGCGGAGCTGCGGTGGCCGCGCCCCGGCCGGACGGGCGGGATCACCACGGTGCCCGTGGCCAAACTCGTCCGTGACGAACTGCTGCCGCTGGCCGCGGCGGGGCTCGACGCGTGGAATGTGGAGCCCGCCGACCGCGACCGCTACCTCGGGGTGATCGAGGAGCGCTGCAAGCGCCGGATGAACGGGGCCTCGTGGCAGGCGGAGACGTACCACCGGGCGCTGGACGCGGGTCTGGAGCGGGACGCCGCCCTGGCCGCCACCACCCGGCGCTACCGCGAGCTGATGCATCACGGCGAGCCGGTCCACACCTGGCCCGTCGGGTTTCCCGGCCCGAACGCCTGAACCGGTCCTCAGCCGGCCCTGAGCCGGTCCTGGGCAACGGCACCGAACCGGCACCGAACCGGCACCGAAGCGGTGGAGCCGGTGCCGCGGGCGTCGACCGCCGCCTCCTGTGATGGGATGTGCCCGGACAGGCGGTTCTTGGCCGACGGGAGGCAATGGTGGCGACGGAGGCGGGACGGGTGGCGGGCTCCCTTCCCCCGGAGGGCCCCGGCGCGGGGCTCCGGGAGGGCAGGCTGTCCCGGGGGACGCTGCGCTCCGAGACGCTGCTGGTCCTCGCGCTCTCGCTGGGCGCGAGCGCGCTGTCGTCACTGATCAGTTTTGTCGGGTCGCTGACCAAGCCGGGCGGCCTGAACGAGCAGGCGGCCACGCTCAACGGCTCGTACGCCCCCGGGCGGCCGTGGCTGGATCTCGCGTGGCAGCTGTTCGGGATCGCGACGGCGCTCGTCCCCGTACTGCTGGTGGCCCATCTGCTGACCCGGGAAGGCGTCGGGGGCCTGCGGTCGATGGGCTTCGACCGCGGCAGGCCCTGGCCCGATCTGGGGCGGGGGACGCTGCTCGCCGCCGGGATCGGCAGCGCCGGTCTTGCGTTCTACCTGGTGGCGCGGGCGGCGGGGTTCAATCTGACCGTCGTGCCCGAGTCGCTTCCCGAGGTGTGGTGGAAGTTCCCCGTACTGATCCTGTCGGCGATCCAGAACTCCGTGGTGGAGGAGGTGATCGTCGTCGGGTATCTGCTCCACCGGCTGGGGCAGTTGGGCTGGACCCCGATGGCCGCGCTGGTGGCGAGTTCGGTGCTGCGCGGCTCGTACCACCTCTATCAGGGCATCGGCGGGTTCATCGGCAATATGGTCATGGGCGTGGTGTTCGTCCTGCTGTACCGGCGGTGGGGCCGGGTCGGGCCGCTGGTGGTCGCCCACGCGCTCCTCGACATCGTGGCGTTCGTCGGCTACGCGCTGCTGGCGGGCAAGGTGGACTGGCTGCCGACGGCCTGAGGAGGTCCGGTCGACGCCGGCTCGGCTCGGGGGCCCGGTCGGCGCCGAGCCGTCGTCGACCGAGCGTCAGGGGGTGGCCAGCAGTTCGCCGTCGACGACCGTGACGGCGCTTCCGGTCAGCAGGGTCCGCTCGCCCCGCAGGGTCGTACGGACCAGCCCGGTCCTGGCCGAACCCTGGAAGCCGGTCAGTTCGTCCCGTCCGAGCCGCGCCGACCAGAAGGGGGCGAGGGCGGTGTGGGCGCTGCCCGTCACCGGGTCCTCGTCGATCCCGGCGTTCGGGAAGAAGCAGCGTGAGACGAAGTCGTAGCCGCGGCCGGGGTCGTCGGCCGCGGCGGTGACGACGACGCCGCGCCGGGAGAGCCTGCCGACGGCCCGCAGGTCGGGGGCGAGAGTGCGGACGGTCGCCTCGTCGGCGACCTCGACGAGCAGGTCCCCGATGTGCGGGCCGGTGTCGTGGACGGAGAGTACGGGGGCGCCGATCGCCTCCTCCACCCCGGCGGGCAGCACGGCGGGGACGAGCGGGGACGTCGGGAAATCGAGGGTGATCGTCCCGTCGTCGTGGGCGGTGGCGGCGAGGACGCCGCAGCGGGCGGCGAACCGGATCGTGCCGGACGCGAGACCCGACTCGCTCAGGACATGCGCGGTGGCCAGGGTGGCGTGCCCGCACATGTCCACCTCGGTGACGGGCGTGAACCAGCGCAGGGCCCAGTCGGCGTCCCCCGCCCCGGCGGGCAGCGGGTGCGCGTAGGCGGTCTCGGAGAGATTGACCTCGGCGGCGACCCGCTGGAGCCAGTCGTCGGCGGGGAAGGAGTCCGCGTCCGGGAACAGGACCACCCCGGCGGGATTGCCCCCGAAGGGGCGGGGCGTGAACGCGTCGACGATACGAATCTTCATGAGCCGACGGTACGGGCGGGGAGCGCCGGGTCTCCAAGGCCAATCCGGGCCGTCTGGCCTGATACGGGGGTGGTGTCCTCGGCTCGCGCGGCGGCCGCCCGCTCCAGCAGGGACCAGCCGTCGACCTCCACCACCCGCCGCTCCCCCGGCTGCCACCCACCGGCCGACGCCACGTCGAGCAGAGCCCGGACGGCGCCCGGTTCGTGCAGGTTCAGGTCCGCACCCCGGCTGAAGCCCACGTCGCCGGAGCCGAAGGGGGCGCCGCCCGGGACGTATCGGCCGGGACCCGCGGCGAAGACAATGCGCAGCGGGCCGCCGGTGCCAACCGGTTGCGGGGACAGAGTCAGGGTTTGACGGCAGTCCACGGACCGGCCGTCGGCGTCCCTTCGGTGGCTGTGGCGCATCGTCCACATGTACACGCGCCCGTCGGCGACCAGCCGACGGGGCTTCTTCGAACGGCGAGGCACACGGCCAAGGGTACGCAGGCCGATCTACGGGCCCGCGCCGCGGTGATCCGAGCTTCGGCGAGACGAGGGAGCAGGGTGTTCGGTAGCTTGTTCGGCGACGCATTCCGATATATCGTTGAAGTGTCGTGATGGATCAACGATGGAAGGAGTACGGAGATGCGTCCACAAGGAGACGACGAGTACGGCCGGGGGCAGTGCGGACCCGGACATCGTGGCCGGGGCGGCTTCGAGGGGCGCCGGGGTGCTTTCGGGCAGTTCGGCCCGCCCTTCGGCGGACCTTTCGGTGGCCCCTTCGGCGGCGGTCGCGGCCGGGGCGGTGGCCGGGGAAGGGCTCGTCGCGGTGATGTGCGGGCCTCGATCCTGGCCCTGCTGAAGGACCGGCCGATGCACGGGTACGAGATGATCCAGGAGATCGGTGAGCGCAGCGGCGGGGCGTGGAAGCCCAGCCCCGGCTCGGTCTACCCCACCCTCCAGATGCTGGAGGACGAGGGTCTGATCGTCAGTGCGAGTGAAGGCGGCAAGAAGCTCTTCACCCTCACCGACACCGGACGCGCCGAAGCCGAGTCGGGGCCGGACGCCCCGTGGGAGGAAGCCGGCCGGGCGGTCGACTGGGACACCGTCAACGAGATCCGGCAGGCGGGCTGGGGGCTGATGGAAGCCTTCGGGCAGGTCTGGAAGACCGGCAGCGCCGAGCAGCGCCAGAAGGCCCTCGACGTCATCAACGAGTCCCGCAAGAAGCTCTATCTCATCCTCGCCGACGAGGACTGACCGCGGACCGTACGGTCCGGCCGTGACGCCGAACGCCGGTCGGTGGTCGGTGGTCAATCACGGGGCGGCGGCGGGCCCCGCGTGATGAGCGCGGGGCCCGCCGCCGTTCGCGCCGGATCCCGGCCGCTCGTCCGGGCGACGGCTCCACCGGGCGGACGGTTCGGCCGGTGGAGCCGTCGTGGGCCGTCAGACGACCAACGCGGTCAGTTTGCGCAGGGACTCCTCCAGCGCGGCCGTCGCCGAGTCCTTGAGCTTCCCGGACATCAACGAGACCGCGGCGCCGGTGAACTCGCCTTCGATCCTCACGACGGTCGCCGACCCGTCCGGTGTGAGGGTGTAGCGGTTGCCGACGCTGACCCCCATCGGGCCCTGGCCCCGGACCCCGAGCAGTCTGCCCGGTTCGAACTCGGCCACCGTCCAGTTCACCTCGGCCGGAAAGCCCATCAGCTTCATGTTCTCCCGATAGGTGACGCCCGCCCCCAGGGACACGGGGCCGCCCTCGGGGAAACCGGTGTGCGTGACGTTCCACCGGCCGTAACTGCTGTAGTCCGTCAGCCGGGCCCAGACCCTGTCGGCCGGGGCCTCGATCCGGGCCTCGGCGCTGACTTCGGCCATGCGACCACCCCTTCGTCTCGGGTCACGGTGCGCGGAACGTAGCCGTATCGACTCGAACATTCAATACGCCCGACCCGGGGCCGGCCGTGCGTCCTCCGTCCGTCCTCCGTCGCCGTTCAGTGCCGTTCGGGGGAGGGGTGCCGCCAGATGCCGGCGGCGTCGAAGCGGTCCGAGGCCCGCGGGTGGGGGCCCTCGTCATGGCAGTGGAAGGCAGCCCAGAAGACGTCCGCGCGCAGCGCCGACGCCGGCGCGTACACCCGGTACACGTACTCCCGTCCGTCCTCCGCGGACAGGGCGACCAACCAGAACATGTTCCCGGTGACGCGCCCGCACCGACCTCGGTTGCTTGCCCGAGGCATCCGAAGGGAGGGAAGGAAGCACAGGGGGCGCGCGGGCAAGGCGGCGCGCGAGTCCGGGGAGGGGATCGCGGGGATCTCATCCGTAAGGAGGAGAAATGCGCCGGGTGCGCCCAACTTCTGCTGGATGGGCGAATAGGCCCTGACGGGGACGCTTTTGCGTTCGATGACTGATGAGGTGGGAGTTGTGCAGAGCTCCGCCCCACGGCTGCCCCGGCAGACCGCCGTACCGCGTACCGATATCGACACCCGTCTGACCCCCGAGCTGGCCTCGGTGGTGGCGGGTGCGCGGCGCCGGGCCCTGCGGGACGGGGACCGGCAGATCGACACCGCCCATCTGCTGCACTCGCTGCTCGAATCCGACCCCGACGTACGGGCGGCGCTGGGCCCGGAGCCGCGCGTCGCCCGGGTCCTGGGCTATCTGGCGCAGCGCGCCATCGGTTACGGCCTGCGCTGGCGGGGCTCGGTGGAGGACTCCGGGGCGGTCCCCGTCGGCCGGCTGCCCGCGCCGCGGACCGCAGGTGGTGCCGGTGCCTGGTCGCCGTCGGCCGCCGACGCGGTGGAGGGCGCGCTGGAACGCGCCGCGCGGCGCGGCGCCGGCCGCGCCGCCGGGATCGATCTGCTCGCGGCGCTCGCCGCCGACCCGGGGTGCCGGGCGATGGAGGTCCTGCGGCGGGTCGGGATCGCCCCGGCGGAGGCGGACGGATCCTGAAGGCGGGGGTGTACGGGTAGCCGGGCGGCGCGGCGCGGCGGCGCGCGGGATATGGAGGGGGAGCGGCGGGCGGGGCCCTCGGGCGAGGGCGGAGCCCCGTACCGTCTCGACATGCGTCACAGGGTCGACGGTCATGACGCCTGCTGTCATGATGTGCCGATGCAGGCGATCTCCGGGAGAAAAAGCGGCCTGGGCATCGCCCTGGTCTCCGCCGTCGCGTTCGGCGGTTCGGGTGTGGCGGCCAAGCCGCTCATCGAGGCGGGTCTCGACCCGTTGCACGTGGTCTGGCTCCGGGTGACCGGTGCCGCGCTGGTGATGTTGCCCCTCGCCTGGCGCCACCGTGACCTGGTGCGCCGCAAGCCCGTTCTGCTGCTCGGCTTCGGACTGCTCGCCGTCGCCGGGGTGCAGGCGTTCTACTTCGCGTCCATCTCCCGGATCCCGGTCGGGGTCGCGCTCCTGGTCGAGTATCTCGGCCCGGCGCTGGTCCTGGGCTGGATCCGGTTCGTCCAGCGGCGGCCCGTCACCCGTGCCGCCGCCGTCGGTGTGGTCCTCGCCGTCGCCGGTCTGGCCTGTGTGGTCGAGGTCTGGTCCGGGCTCGGCTTCGATGTGCTGGGCCTGCTGCTGGCGTTGGGCGCGGCCTGCTGCCAGGCGTGCTACTTCATCCTCTCCGACCACGGCAGCGGCGACGAGGAGACCCGTGCCGACCCGCTCGGGGTGATCGCCTACGGGCTCCTGGTCGGCTCCGCCGTACTGACCGTGATCGCCCGCCCGTGGAACATGGACGCCGGACTGCTGGGCGACACCGTCCTGATGGGCGGGACCGAGGTCGAGGCATGGCTGCTGCTGGGCTGGGTCGTACTGATCGCGACCGTTCTCGCGTACGTCACCGGTGTGGTCTCGGTGCGCAGGCTGTCGCCCCAGGTCGCGGGGGTGGTGGCCTGTCTGGAGGCGGTCGTCGCCACCGTTCTGGCATGGGTGCTGCTGCGCGAGCACCTCTCCCTGCCGCAGATCGTGGGCGGGGCGCTGGTGCTGACGGGGGCGTTCATCGCCCAGTCGCAGGCCCCGAAGGCGCCGTCCGGGCCCGTCGCCTCCGGGGGCGTACGGAGTGAGGACGCGGGGGCGCCTCCCCTCGCCGCGGGGGGTGCGGCCGTGGTCACGCTGGGTGTTGACGACGAACTGCCCGCGGACCGCTCCGGGGTGTGACACCGGCTCCGGCACCGGCCGGCCCGGCCGGGGCGGCCGGGCTCTTCGCCGGGTGCCGGTGCCGGTGCCGGTGCCGGTCTCGGTCCCGGTGTCGGTGCCGTGCTCGGCGCCGGATCCGTTCTCAGAGATGCGCGAGATAGCCGGGCAGCGCCACCGAGGGCGCCAGATCGTCCGCGGGAACGGGTGAGCCGTAGCCGTGGCGCACGGGTACGACGCCCGTCCAGTACGGCAACTCCACGTCCTCCGGCTCGTCGTTGGGGCCGCCGGAGCGCGTCTTCGCCGACACCTCGGTCAGATCGAGCCGCAGGACGGCCGTCGCCGCCGCCTCCTTGGGGTTCGCCGGCCGGGAGTCGGCCGACCGGCCCGGCACCGCATGGTCGACCAGGGCGTCGAGGGCCGCCGCCTTCTCCGCCGGGTCGGTGACCGGCTGCGCGATGCCCTGGACCACGACGGAGCGGTAGTTGATCGAGTGGTGGAAGGCCGAGCGGGCCAGTACCAGGCCGTCGACATGGGTGACCGTCAGACAGACGGGCAGACCCGGGTCCTCGGCGCCCGCCATCCGCAGCGGCCGGGAGCCGGTCGAGCCGTGGACGTACAGCCGCTGCCCCACCCGGGCGTAGAGGGTGGGCAGGACGACCGGCCGTCCGTCGCGGACGAAGCCCAGGTGGCAGACGTAGGCCGCGTCGAGTATCGCGTGGACGGTCTCGTGGTCGTACGCGGCACGCTCGCGGATACGGGTGGGTACGGTCCGCTCGGTGGGGGCGTAGAAGGCCGCCTCCGGGGAGCCGGCGGCGGCCGGGGCGGTCGGGGGCACCGACGGGGCGACCGGGGTATCCGACATGACAACTCCATTGCACTAGTGCATAATGCTGTTTGTGCTAGGAGAGTATCGGATTGTCGGGCGGGGCGCATCGGAGATCGCCGCCAGCGTGGAACGCGGCGTCGGCAGCGGCGCGCTGGCGCCGGGCCAACCGCTGCCCCCCATGCGGGAGTTGGCCGTCGAACTCGGAGTGAATCCGAACACCGTCGCCGCCGCCTACCGGACCCTGCGGGAGCGGGGGATCATCGAAACGGCGGGACGGCGGGGGAGCCGGGTGCTCTCCAGGCCGGTCAGTACGGCGCGCGGTGCGATCCGGGTCGACGCGCCCCCCGGCGTACGGGATGTGAGTCACGGCAACCCGGACCCCGCCCTGCTGCCCCCGTTGGAGGAGGCGCTGGTGGCGGCGGCCCGCCACCAGCGGCGCGTCCCGGAACTCGGGCTCTACTCGGGGCCCACCGTCGAGCCCGAGTTCGCCCGGCTGGCGCGGGCCGCCCTGGACGCCGACGGGGTGCCGCCCGGTCCGATCGCGGTCACCTCGGGCTCCCTCGACGCCGTCGAACGCGTCCTCGCCGCGCATCTGCGCCCCGGCGACCGGGTCGCGGTCGAGGACCCGGGGTGGGGCAGTCTGCTCGATCTCGTACCGGCACTCGGTCTGCGGCCGGTCGCCGTCGCGGTCGACGACGACGGACCGCTGCCCGACGCGGTGGCCCGGGCGCTGGCCGGCGGCGCGCGGGCGATCGTCGTCACCGACCGGGCGCAGAACCCGACGGGCGGCGCGGTGAGCGCGGCCCGGGCCCGGGCGCTGCGCGACGTACTCGCCCGCCACCCGGGCACGCTGCTGATCGAGGACGATCACGGCCACGGCATCGTGGATCTGCCGCTGCACCCACTGGCCGGGACCACGGACCACTGGGCGCTCGTACGCTCCACCGCGAAGGCGTACGGTCCCGATCTGCGGACCGCCGTCCTCACCGGTGACGAGACCACCGTGGACCGGGTCACGGGACGGCAGTTCGTCGGCCCCGGCTGGGTCAGCCGGCTGCTCCAACTCGCCGTCGCCCACCTCTGGGCCGAGGGTGCGGTCGACCCGGCCGTGGTGGCGGCGGCGTACGGCGCGCGCCGCGACGCGCTGATCACGGCCCTCGGGCGCCGGGGTGTCGCGGCCCACGGCCGGAGCGGGATGAATGTGTGGGTACCGGTCGGGGACGAGACGGGGACCGTGGCCCGGCTGCTGGGCTCCGGGTGGGCGGCCTCGCCCGGCGCCCGCTCCCGGATCTCGGCACCGCCGGGCATCCGGCTCACCGTCTCGGGCCTCACGGACGACGAGACCGAGGCGCTCGCCGACGCCGTCGCCCGGGCGATGGAACCGGCGCGGCGGACCTACGGCTGAACCGGGCCGCCCCGCCCGCTCCGCCCGCCCCGCCGCCCGGTGTCCGGGTCACGACTCCCGGGTGCCACCCGCCGCGACCGCGCAGGCGGCGGCCGGGGCCGCGTCCGGTCGCGCCGCGCCGGGCGTCCGCCCGGTACCGGGGTCGTCGGAGTCCGTATCCCCGGCGTCGGCCGCGGCGCCACCCGTGGTTGCCGGAGCCGGAGCCGGAGCCGACGCCGGGGTTCTCGGGCGGGACTGGCTGAGCGCCGCGCCCGCGATGATGATCAGAGCTCCGACCGGGGTGCTCCAGCTCAGCCGCTCGCCGAGCACCGTCACCCCGGCGACGGTCGCGATGACCGGCGTGAAGTACGTGACCATCTGCGCGGTCGTCGGGCCGACCTCGGCGACCAGGCCGTACTGGACGAGCATGGCGAGACCGGTGGCCAGCGCGCCGAGTGCGGCGACCGAGAGCAGCGGCACCATCGGGAACGACGTCGGGATCGTGGTGAACAGCGGTGTGACGACGGCGAGCTGGACCGTCGCTATCGACAGCTGTGCGGTGGTCAGGGAGAGATTCGAATGGGAGCTCCCGGCCAGGTTGCGGCGGATGTAGATCCAGCCGATGGGATAGCTCAGCGACGCCAGCAGCGCGAACGCGGTACCGGTGGGCTCGATCCCGGAGAAGCCCTGCCAGGCGCCCAGCACCGTCAGCACCCCGAGGAAGCCGATCCCGAGACCGGCGACCTTGCGCCGGGTGGGCCGGTCCTCCGAGAGGGCGACCAGCGACAGGACCATGCCCCACAGCGGCGATGTCGCGTTGCAGATCGCGGCCAGGGCCGAGGGGATCGTCTCCTGGGAGTACGCGAAGAGGGAGAACGGCAGGGCGTTCAGCAGAACCGCCGCGACCGTCAGATGGAACCAGGTCCGGCCGCCGCGCGGCAGCCCCTCGCGCCGGAACGCCAGGGCGACGGCGAGCACCGCCGTACCGAACAGGAGCCGGCCGAAGGTGACCTGGAACGGCTCGAATCCCTGGATGCCGACCTTGGTCAGCAGAAAACTGAGGCCCCAGATGACGGAGAGGAAGGCGAAACCGAGACGCCAGTCGAAGCGGGAGCGCCGGGTGGTGGCCGTGGCCGTGGAGGACGCGGGCGGGGCGGCGGACGCCCGGGAGACGGTGGTCATGAGGTCCACTGTCACCCTCGGAACTTCGTAGCACAAGTGAGAATTTCTTCGGTGAATGCCGTAGCATTGCTTACATGTTGAATCTGGAGCGCCTGCGGACCCTGGACGCCCTCGCCCGGCACGGCTCGGTCAGCGCCGCGGCGGACGGGCTGCACGTCACGACCTCCGCCGTCTCCCAGCAACTCTCCAAGCTGGAGCGGGAGGTGGGCCAGCAGCTCCTCGCCAAGAACGGGCGCGGTGTACGGCTCACCGACGCCGGGCGGCTGCTGGCGGACCACGCCGCCCGTATCCTGTCCCAGGTCGAACTGGCGCAGGCCGACATCGAGGCGCAGCGGGGCCAGGTGGTCGGTGAGGTGGAGGTCGCCGCGTTCCCGACGGCGGCCCGCGGGCTCTTCCCCGGCATGCTCGCCACGCTCCGCTCCGGCCATCCCGATCTGCGGGTACGGACCCGGGAGGTGGAGCCCGAAGGCGGCATCAGCGGGGTCATCCGCGGTGACTACGACCTCGCCGTCGTCCTCGACTGGAGCAATAAACGACTGCCCGTGCCCGGCGGGCTCGCCCAGGCCCGTCTGCTCGACGACCGGCCCGATATCGGGATGCCCGCCGGGCATCCGCTGGCGGGGAAGGACGAGGTCGATCTGGAGGACTTCGCGGACGACGACTGGGTGTCGTGGCCCGAGGGCGAGTTCTGCCACGAGTGGCTGACCTTCACCCTGCGCTCACGCGGGATCGAGCCCCGGATCCCGCATCTCGCGGGTGAGCACCACACCCAGCTCGCGCTGATCGCGGCCGGATTCGGGGTCTGTGTCGCGCCCCGGCTCGGACGCGGCCCGGTACCGGAGGGCGTGGCGCTCGTTCCCGTACGCCAGCGGGTGATGCGGCATGTGTACGCGGTGTGGCGGACGGACGCGGACCGGCGGCCGTCCATCCGGGCGACCGTACGGGCGCTGAGCGCCGTGGCCGCGGGCTCGGCCGCGGGCGGTCCCGGGTAGGCGGTGCTCCACGCCCGGTTCCTTGCCTGGCTCCGCGCTCGGTTTCTCGCCGCGCCGGGCGCGGCCCGGCTCAGTGCGCGTCGGTGAGTTTGCGGAAGTCCCAGGAGACGATGGTGTCGGGGGTGAGCCGGAGCCAGGTGTGGCGTCCGTCGTGCGGCATCGCGTCCAGGCCGAAGTTCTTGCGGGCGAAGAGCTGTTCCGGCGCACGGAGTTCCGCGCACGGTTCGCCCGTCCGCGGGGACTCGCCCACCGGGACGGCCGTCCCCGCCAGCTCCACACCTCGCAGCTCCCCGTACTCCTCCCCGGCGTCCACGAGGACCGCGATCCGCGGATCGCGCCGCAGATCGGCCGCGCGGCGGCTGCGGACGATCGAGTACAGCCACAGGGACGTACCGTCCCAGACGAACCAGAGGGCACCGACGTGGGGGCGGCCGTCCGGTGAGACGGTCGCGACCCGGCAGGTGCGCCGCCCGGCGAGGAAGGCGTCGATCTCCTCCGGCGTCATCATGATCCGTCGCCCCCGCCGCTGGGAGCCGGTGCCCCGGTCCTCCGTCGTACGGCTCTCCGCCATGCGCCGCCCCGTCCACGCGGTCCGCCGACCCTTGTGATCTGACGATGTGTCAGGAATCATGGGCGGTCCGCCGACGCAGCGCAAGGGGGAGCCGCCATGCCGTCCAGCGATCGCAGCGCCACCGGCTCCGGAGACGGGCCCGGAGGCGAGCCCGGTAGCGGGCCCGGTAGGGGACCCGGCGGTGCGGGCCGGAAGGATCCGCGGTGGCTCGATCCGGCCGGTACGGTCCTGCTGACCGTCGAATGCCAGCGGGGCGTCGTGGGCGAGGAGAGCGCCCTGCCCGAACTCGCCGCCGAGGCACGGGAGTCCGGCACCCTCGACCGGATCGCCCGGCTGGTCGCCGCCGCGCGCGAGACGGGTGTCCAGGTGATCCACGCGGTGGCCGAACGCCGTCCCGACGGGCGCGGATCGAACCGTAACGCCCCGCTCTTCCGTGCTGTCGCCGCCCTTCCCGTCCAGCAGCACACCGGCACCCCGGCCGTCGACCTCGCGCCACCCGTCGAGGCCGCGCCCGAGGACCTCGTCGTCCGGCGATTGCACGGCCTCTCACCGCTCGCGGGAACGGGCGTCGACGCGGTTCTGCGCCATCTGGGCTGCCGTACGGTGCTGATCACCGGCGTCTCGGCCAATGTCGCCGTCCCCAACGCCGTCTTCGACGCGGTCAATCTCGGCTATACCGCGGTCGTGCCGAGGGATGCTGTGGCGGGCGTACCGGCCGACTACACCCGCGCGATGATCCGCCACACCCTCGCCCTGGTCGCCACCGTCACCACCTGCGACGAAGTGCTGGAGAGCTGGCGGCGCCACCGCGCGGCCTGACGACCGTGCCCCCGGGCGCGGGTCACGCCAGGACGATCGAGTCGCCCTCCTGCCTGATCGAAGCCGACGGCAGCGGACCGGTGGCCGGGCCGCCCTTCACACTGCCGTCGGACGCGTCGAACCGGCTGTTGTGGCAGGGGCAGACGATGACGTTCCCCTCCACGCCCCCCACCAGACACCCCTGATGGGTGCACTTGGCCGAGAACGCCTTGAACTCGCCCTTCGCCGGCTGGGTGACCACCACATCGCCGATCACCTTGCCCCCGCCCTCGGGGATCTCGGCCACCTTGGCCAGGACCTTGCCCCCGCCGTTGCCCGGCGTTCCGCCGTCGCCGCTGCCCCCGCCCGACGCGGCGCCCCCGCCCGTACTCCCGCCGCCCTTCTCGCCGGACGGCGAGTCGTCGCCGCACGCCGTCAGCGCCATCGTCAGACCGGCTCCGCCGACCACGGCGACAACGGTCCTGCGGCAGACGGTACGGGGCTCGTGCGATCCCGTCATGGTGGGTGCTCCTTCGCGTCATGGTTACGGTCCCGGGGGCCGGACCGTGAAGGTCCGGCCTCCGGGAGGGTGTACGAGCACCGACGCTCAAGGGTTCAACAACCCGGACTTTCAAGGAACTTCTCAGAAACCCCGACCCGGCGGTGCGAAGGGCCGCTCGACACTCTTCGGCCGAAACCCCGTGGGTCGGATCCAGCCGCCGTGCCATGCTGTTCGGGTGTTTGTGTGAAGGTCGAACCGGCTGACGGGGGTTGGTGGGTCGTGGGTTACACGATTCCCGAGGGTGTCGACACGATGTTGGACATCGTGGGTGTGGGGTGGCCGAATGTCGATGAGGACGCTTACCGGGATATGGCG
>NZ_JBHYZV010000086.1:0-29604 GCF_042753905.1 Streptomyces sp. NPDC059248
GAATAGAGCATGACAAATGGGTCCTTCGCGTCCGAGCAGTCCCCGTCGCGGCGGGGGTTGGGGAAGGGGGTGGTGCGATCAGGACGGAAGGAGCGGAGGACCCCGGCGGGTCACGGCCCGCAGTAAGAGGAGGGACGCGGGGAGGCGTACGCGACGCTCCCGCGCGCGCTGCGGGCGGACGACCCGCGGTACCGGGGTGGTGTACGCGCCGCGCAGCACGGTCCAGGCGAAGCGGAGGCGGTCACCGGCGAAGAGGTCCAGTGCCAGGGCCAGTTGGGCGAGGGCGCGTTCCCCGCGCCAGAGCCACCAGCCGCAGACCGCGCCCGCCACGGCGTGCGCGGCGGTCATGGTGGAGAACAGTCCGGGCAGCAGGGCGGCGGGGTCGACGACCCCGGACGCGGGGCCCGGCGCGGACGCGTGGTGGGCGGGCTTACCGCCGCCCGGCGCCCCGTGGGGGAAGAGTCCGAAGAGGAGGTGCAGCGCGGCCTGGGTGAGCGCGCTGACGGAGACGACGGCCCCGGCGGAACGTTCCTTTCGGGTGAGGTGCCAGGCGAGCAGGCAGACCGGGGGTACGGCGACGGCGTAGGAGGTGGGGGGTGGTGAGGTGCCGGAGGCGAGCGTGTGCCCGGCCCCGGACACCACGACGCACACCGCGGCGAGTACCGCGGTGTGGGCGAGGCGGAGTGCGGATCCGGCTCCCATGCGGCTCATGGTGCCAGCGTGACGGGCGCCTGAGGGAGTACCGGCCGATCCGTGGATGTCGAGCCATCAGATGCTTTGCCATGACTTCACACCCTGTGACGCACATCACAATTCGAGCCGGGGAACTCGTCCCGCCCGCCGGCCGACCACTGGAGGACAGTCCTCCGTCAGCCCTCAGTAAGGAGCGGACACGATGCAGCCCCCCAAGGAGCGCACGGACCCCGACTCCGCCCCCGAGCTGGCGCGGACCCCGGAACCGGGCGGCGCCGTGGCGGAATCCGCGCCGCCGTGCGCCGGAGCGGGAGGGGAGGACGGCGGCGGCGAAAGAGCCGAAGGCGACCGTACCGTTCCCGCGTCCCGGCCCCCGTCCGACTCCGATTCCGGGGCGGAGTCCGGGGCCGTGTGTGCCGCGACCGCCGCCGGGAAAGCCTGTCCCAACGCCCCCGGCGCGGCCCGCCCCGCCGCCGGGTCGTCGCGGATCACCCTCCGCTCCGATCTGCGCGCGGCCTGGCTCGACGGTCTGATCGCCCTCGTCATCACCGGCGCGCTGTTCGCCCTGATCTGGGTGCGGATGGAATCCCGTGCCTCGGACACCGCGACCGTCATGCCCTTCATGGCCGACGACCCCGGCGCCTTCTGGATCTACTTCCTGAGCCAGGCGTTCGGCTGGTCGGCGCTGCTGTGGGCGTGGGGGACCGTCATCCTGGGCCTGCTCGTCTCCGGCGCCCGGCCCTCGTGGTTCCCCCTGAGCGGCCCCCGCCTCACCCGGCTCCACCGCACCACCAGCCTCAATACGATCGCCCTGATCGCCGCCCACGCCCTCCTCTTCTTCGCCGAGCTGATCCGGCACGACAAGGACGCCTGGTACGGGGCGGCCTGGACGGCGTTCGTCGAGTCCTTCGTGCCCGGCGGCTACGAATCCGGCACCGGCCGGATCGCCATCCCCATCGGCCAGGCCGCTCTCTATCTCGCGATTCCGCTCGGTCTGCTGTTCTACGTACGCCACCGCATCGGCCCGAAGACCTGGCGGGTCCTCCACCGCTTCGTCATCGTCGTCTACGTCCTCAGCGTCTGGCACACCCTGCTGTACGGCACCAACGTCTGGTACGACGGCTGGTTCCGCACCACCGTCTGGCTGTTCCAACTCCCCATCGCCGCACTTCTCCTGGTCCGGCTCCTCAGTCCGGCGCGCCGCTCCGAACGCCTCCCCGCGCTCTCGGCGACCGCGCCCGCCGCCCGCCCCCTGTGGACGCTGCGGGCGGGTGGCCGGATCGCGGCGGCGGCGATCGTCGCCGTGATCCTGGTCGTGGTGTTCACCGGGCGGGACGGCGGACGCGAGGAGCCCCCGGCGGACACCTCGTCGACGCATCAGCACGACTGAAGCCGTTCCGGCGGCCTACCGTGAGGGTCATGCCGCATACAGCCGCACTCCTCGTCATCGATGTCCAGAACGCCATGGTGTCGGTCGCCCACCGCCCCGGCCGCACCCTCGCCGTGATCGCCGGGCTGCGTGAACGCGCCGCCGCCGCGGGTGTGCCGGTGGTGACCGTGCAGCACCGCGGCGACGGACTGGAGCCCGGGTCCGAACTGTGGCGGGTCGCCCCGGAAGTCGCCCCGGGGGACGGCGAGCCCGTCGTCCACAAGACCGGCGCCGACAGCTTCCTCGGGACCGAACTGGACGACGTCCTGCGGAAGCTGGGCGTCACGGAGGTCGTCGTCACCGGGTTCGCGACCGAGATCTGTGTCGACACCGCGGCCCGCCAGGCGCTCAGCCACGGCTACGACCTGCTGCTCGTCGCCGACGGCCATATGACGTCCGGGCGGCCCGAGGGCTCTCCGTACGCCGCCCCGGACGCGTCCATAGCCCACCACAACGAGATCTTCCGGACGATCCGCTACCCGGGGCGCTCCGTACGCGTCCTGCCCGCCGCCGATATCGACTTCACGGCGCCGGACGAATCCACCCGGTGGCCGGAGGTCCGGTAACGAGGTCCGGCCCGGCCGGGGGCGGTCGCCCGGCCGGGCCGTGACGGCACACCGGCCAGGGTCGGCGGCGCGCCGTGTCCACTGGCCGGGAGCGCCGGGCCGTCCGACGTTGTCCTGGCGTCCCCCGTTGCCCAGCCGCCATGAACACGTCGTACGCCCCGGCGCTCCTCCTCGACCGCCCGGCACCATGCGGAGACGGGGGTCGTCGTCACCGTCGATCCCGCGTGACCGGCGGCGGCGACGTCGCCGGCGTACGACCTCATACTGACCCGGCGGCCGGCCGGTGTCCTTGACCATGCGTGCACGGGACTTGTCGTTCCGCGCAAGGGAGGGGGCCGCTCAGCCGCCGGACCCCCCGGGCGCCAGCCGCTTGAACATATGGACGTCCTCCGCCCCGCCCGGGAAACCCAGGGTGCGGCCCGTCTCCCGATAGCCGTGGCGCTGGTAGAACCCCGGCGCCTGGAAGCTGAACGACGAGACGCACGCCCGGTCGCAGCCACGGGCGCGGGCCTCCTCCTCGGCGGCGAGCAGGAGCTTGCCGCCCCAGCCGTCGCGGCGGCTCGCCGCGCGGATCCACACCATCTCGATGCCGAAGAGACCGCCCCACGTCCAGCCGGTCAGCCCGCCGACCAACTCGCCGGCCTCGTCGACGATCTTCACCGAGAGGCTGGTCTGGTCGGCCGCCGTGGTGCCCGTTGCGGGGAAGTTGACCTCGTCGAGGCCGTCCGACAGCGCCTTGCTCAGCCCGGCGTCCCGGTGGCCGACGCTGAGGACCGCGCCCGCCTCGTGATGATCATGTGACATGGCGCGAAGTCTTCCATGCCGGATCCGAAAATGCCGATGAGTATGCGGGGTGCTGAAGGTCATGATGTATACCGGCGTCCCTGGTGGCCGCCTCCACCCGTCCTTCACCATCCTTCGTATCGGAGGCTTTCATGACCGAGAGTGCGCAGCCCAAGGGCCCCGCGTTCTACTTTCCCGCGATCGAGAAGAAGTACGGACGGCCCGTCGCCGCATGGCAGGAGCTGATCCGGTCCTCGCCGCTCACCAAGCACATGGAGCTGGTGGCGTGGCTGAAATCCGAGCACGGTCTCGGGCACGGCCACGCCAACGCCCTCGTCGCGCACACGCTGAAGGAGGACGCGGACGCGGCGGGGAAGTAGCGGCCACCGGGAGGCACCGCGGGAGACGCCGCGGGAGGCGTCGCGGGAGGCGCCGGACGGACTATCCGGCGACGGCGGTCACCGGCTCCGCACCCAGGACCCGCGCCACCGACCCCGTCGCCAGGTAGTTCGCCACCAGATGGAAGTCGAAGGCGTGGATCCGCTCCGTGACGTCCTCGTCCACCCCGAGGAACCGCCGTGCCACCCCGCCCCTGGGCACCGCCACCAGATCACCGGTGTCGGCGATGTTCACCCAGCGGCGGACCACCGGCGGCCGGGCGCCGACGCCGTCGGCGGAGGGCGCCGGGTCGAGACGGTGAAAGACGGCGTGCGGGAGCGCGAGCGGTGAGCCCAGGGTCAGCAGCAGATCCACCGGCTCCCCGCCCTCGTCCCCGTACCGCCACAACGCCTCGTACGCCACCACCGAACCGAGCGAGTGGGCGATCACGACCCGGGGCGCCCGCTCCCGCAGCGCCCCCAGGACGACATCGCGCGCCGCCGTCCTGCGCCGGGCCCCGTTCGCCGCCGAGAAATAGGCGCCGACCTCTTTGAAGAGGCGGGCCACAAAGGTCTCCACCCGATCCGGCGGGAGCAGGTCCCGGTTCGCGATCCAGCTCAGGGCCTGCCGGAACGGCCAGGCCGTCAGACCCATCGGCGGTTCGGCGGGCAGCCCCTGCTCGTCGAGCCAGGCCCGCAGCAACTCCTCGGCCTCGGCGTCGAGATCGTCGAGCGTCACCGCGCCGACGCTCTGGCCGCCCGCCTCCTGGAGCAGATCCGCGTAGTACGCCACCGTCAGCTCGTACGCCTCCGCCGCCGCGCCCAGCGGGCCGCGCCCCAGATGGCGCCGCCACACCCCGGCGAGCTGCTCCGCTGCCACGTCCGGCTCGACGCCCTCCCGATGGTTTCCGACCCCGTGCACGCCCAGTACCCGCATCCCGGATCCGCCCCTCTCGTACGGTGGTTGCGCGTCCGGGTCCGCCCCGGTCGGGCGGGCCCCGACGACCCGTGGGGGAGCATGTGCCCGGCGATCCGCCGCTGTCCAGGGGTGTCCGTGCGGCTCGCCCTCAGCCCTCGTCTAGGACCTTCCGCAGCCGGACGGCGAACGGCTCGGGGGCGTCGACGAAGCCCGTGTGGCCGCCGGGGAACGCCGTCGGCTCGATGCCGAGTTCCCGCGCCAGCGCCCGGGTCGTACGGTCGCACAACTCCCCGCCGGAGTCGTCCCCGATGCCGAGCACGATCCGGCAGGGGGCGGCGCGCAGGGCGGCCGGGTCGGGCGACCAGTACGTGGAGCCGCGCATCTCGTGGGCGAACCAGCGCCGCTCGACGGCCACCTGCTCCGGGTCGCGGTCGCCGCCGAACATCTCCGCGACCACCGGGTCCGGGATGCCGATGTTCGCCTGGGCGAAGAACTGCCGCCACGCTCCGAGGACATCGCCGTCCAGATAGGTCGCGATCAGCTTCTCCGTCCCGGCCCGCAGCTCGTCCCGGTCCGGCAGAAGATCGATCAGCGGCGGCTCGTGGGCGATCACCGTCCGTACGGCGGCGGGTCGGTGGCGGGCGAGCGCCAGGGCCGTGACGGCGCCGCCGCTGGAACCCAGCACCACGGCCGGGCCGCCGCCGACATGGGCGATCAGCCGGGCCAGGTCGTCGGCCCGCAGCTCGGGCGTCGACTCCTGCTCCGGGTCGTCCAGCACACTCCGTTTGATCCCGCGCGGGTCGGTGGTGAGGACCGTGTGGTCGGCGGCGAGCAGTTCGGCGAACGGGGCGAAGGCGTCGGCGTCCATGGGCGCCCCGACGAGCGCGATCAGCGGGCCCCGCCCCCGTCCCCGTACCTCGTAGTGCAGCCGGGCGCCGGGGACCTCAAGGGTGCCGGTGGTGACGGGGGTGCTGTCGGGCATGGGTCCTCCAGATGCGGGAACAGCTGTTCGGCGGTACGGAGGGGTAGACCGCGGGCGGGCCGGGAACTCATCGCTCCGGGGCGGTGATCATCCGGTGATAACCCGGCGGCCCGCGGTCAGGGCCGCTCGTCCGGGGCCGTACCACCGTCCCCAAGACGGCGGTCGCGCCGCTATGTTGGGCGATGGTACGAATCCGACGGTACGAATCCGTCGCCCGCCGCCGAGACTCGCCCGCCCGAGGAGAACGAGGAGAACGATGCGCGAGGTTTCCCGCTTCCGGCTGTCGGACGGCGGTGTCGTGAACATGGAGGTCGACGCGGACGACTCCGTCGATCTCGCCTACCGGGGCCCCTCCGGATACGAGGCCAGGACACCCTTCTCGCACACCATGCGCACCATCGGGCAGGCCGTCTCGGAGGCCGTGGAGAGCCTGGTGCAGGGGCCCGGGCGGCGACCGCGCGAACTCTCCATCGAGTTCAACGTCAGGCTGAGCGCGGAGGCGGGCGCGACGGTCGTCGCCAACGCGGACGACGGGCACTTCCGGATCAAGGCGGTGTGGGACTCCCCGGAGGAGCGGCGGGGCGGGAGCGGCGTGGACGTCCTCCGGGACGAATTCGAGGAGCCGGGGTACGCGCGGCGGGAACGCGAACTCCGCCGCCGTATCCAGGAGGAACGCATCCGTGAGCACAGCGCCTATCCGGACCGCGGTTCCGAGGAGCAGTAACCCGGCGGCCCTCCGTTTCCCATGACCACCACCTCCGACGAGGCACTGCCGCCGGACGGCGCGCCGGACCCCGCCCCGGCCGCGCCGGACCCCGCCCCCAACACCGCCCTCGTGCTCGCCGTCGGCGACTTCCGGCATACGGCCACCGTCGACCCGGACGCCGAGGTGCCGCTGGAGGGCGCCGACGGCTACGCCCGGCTCGACTTCGCCCGCGCCCGCGCCGACGCCGTCGGCGCGTCCCTCACCGGACTCGGCTACCGCCTCCACGGCGGCGGTGTGCTCGCCGACCCCACCCGGACGGCCGCCCGCGACACCCTCGACGACGTCGTCGCCGGCGGCGACCCCGACGGCGGACTCGTCGTCCATGTCATCAGCCACGGCTGGACCGACCCCACCGGCGCCCTTCGGATCGCCCTCGCGGACAGCAAGCCCAACGAGGGCCTCAACGTCGAGTCCTGGCTCCAGGACCTGGAGGCTTCGCGGCGGTCCGCCGCGCTCGTCCTCCTCGACGTCTGCCACGCGGGAGCCGCCGTCCGCTGGCAGCGGGAGAACTGGGCCACCTGGATCGACGGGTTGCGCGCCGGGTCCCGGGGCGCCTCGGCCCGCCGGGCCTGGGTACTGGCGGCGGCGGCCGCGAAGGAGAAGGCGTACGGCGGCAGGTTCAGCGCCGCCGTCGCCCTCGTACTCGACCGGCTGCGCACCACCGGACTCGACACCGACGCGTCGCTGGAGTACGTACCGCTGTCGCTGGTCACCCGGGAGATACGCACGACGTTCGACGCGCTGCGACGGGCCGAGGAAGCTCAGGACCAGCACATCGAGAGCACCCCGATCGCCCTCGGCGACGAACCGTCGCTCCGGCTGTTCCGCAATCCCCGGTACGCGCCCACGATGCTCGCCCGGCTCCGGCTGGCGGCCGAGGAGTCGCTGCGCAGCTTCCTCGCCGAACTGGACCCGGTACTCGACGCCCACCACTACATCACCCGCGCCTTTGGCGGCACTTCCTCCGAGACGTCCGTCAAGACCTGCCTGTTCAGCGGGCGTACGGCGGAGCTGGAGACGCTGACACCATGGGTGGACGGCGAGGGCGAGGAGAGCCTCGCCGTGGTCACCGGCGGCCCCGGCACCGGCAAGTCCGCCCTGCTCGGGCTGCTGGTCTGCGCCGCCCACCCCGAGCTGCGGGACGAGCTGTTCCAGCGGCTGCCGGGGATCCGGCTCCCGGGGCGCGGGCGGGCCTTCACCGCCGTCCACGCCCGGGGCCGGGACGCGGGCCGCCTCGCGACCTCGATCGCCCGCCAGCTCAGGCTCTCCTCCGTACCGCCGGGGGGTCTGACCCCGGCCGAGCTGGTACGGCGGCTGACCGGGGCCGCGGAACACAAGAGCGGCCCGGTACCCACCGTCGTCGTGGACGCGCTGGACGAGGCGCTCGACCCGGGCGAACTCGTCGAGGTGCTGCTGCTGCCGCTGGCCAGGACCCGGGTGGTGGTACGCGGCCGGGGCGGCCCCCGGCCGATCTGCCGGCTGCTCGTCGGCACCCGCACCACGGACTCCGTCCCCCGTATCGTCGAGGACGCCGACGCCCACGGCCTGCTCGTGAACCTGGACGACGCCGACCCGGCCGTACTCCGCGCCGATGTCGCCGGATTCGTCCGCCGCCATCTGGAGCTGTCGCCGCTGTACGACTCCGGAGGCCAGTCGGCGCTGCGGGAGCGGCTCGCCACGGAACTCGCCACCGCCCTGACCCCCGACGAGCCCCCCGACGGCGGCGCTCCCGGCCCGTATCTGCTGGCCCGGCTCTATCTCCACCAGCTGCTCGCCGCCGCCGCGCCCGTCGCGCCCGACCAGGTCACGGCCGTGGTCGAGCGCGCCCCGCGCACGATCGTCGACATGCTCAAGCTGGAACTCGATCGACTGGACGACCCGTTCGCCCGGCCCCTGCTGGTCGCGCTCGCCCATGCCGCGCACCCCGGGATGCCCGCGACGCTGATCCGTGCCGTGGCCACCGCGTTCATCCGGGCCTGGGATCGGGGCTCGTACCCAACGGAACCGGACGGCCCGCTCACCGAACCGGAACCCGACCCCGGTCCGGAGCCGGAAGGGCCCACGGCGGAGCAGACGGCCGCCACCCTGGACCGGCTCGTGTTCTATCTGCGCCGCACCGCCGACCCCGAAGGCCCCACCCTCTACCGGCTGTTCCACCAGCAACTGGTCGACCAGCTCAGCAGGAACAGCGTCGGCGCCGCCCGTACCGTCCTCGACGGACTGCTCGCCCCCCTGCGCTCCTCGTCCTACGCGCACGTCCGTTGGGAGCTGGCCCTGCCGTACCACGTGCGCCACATCCTCGACCACGCGGAAACGGCCGGGCGGGCGGACGACCTCATCGCCGACCCCGGTTTCCTCGTCCACACGGGCCCGTCGTTCCTGGCGATGGAGTACGCGCGGGGCGAAACGGCCCGCGAACTGGCCGCCGTCTACCGGATGTCGGGCATCCGGCACGCCGCCGTGGACGCCACCGGCCGCCGTACCCTCCTCGCGATCGACGCGGTGCGCTCGGGCCGCGCCGGACTCCTTCCCCTGCTCGGCGGCGGCGCTGCGGACGGCTGGAGACCGCTGTGGGCATCGGGTTCGGCCGGTGAGGAGGCCCCGGCGACGGTGCTGCGGGGCGGGCCGGGACCTGTGCGGTGGGTGGTGATCCGGCCCGCGGAGCGATGGGGGCGTACGGAAGTCCTCTCGGGCACCTCCGGCGGTGCCATGGCCCGCTGGGACCTGGCCGGCGGTCAGCGGTTCCCGGCGGAAGCCGGGGCGTCCGAGCGGCGCACGCCCTTGACCGAGCGGGTCACGGATCCGCTCGCCGAGCTGCTGCCGCGCGGTTCGGCCGGCGGGTCGGGCCACGAATACCTCCGCCCGGACGGGCGGAAACTGACGATCCACGGTCGCGGCATCACCCGGCCGCTGGAGTTCCGGATCGACGGCCCGGAGCGGATCCTGAGGGTCGAGGACGTCCGGGACGCGACGCCCGAGCAGTACGGCTCCCCACTCGTCGCCATCGCCTGCGGCTCCCTGGTGCGCCCCCATCTGAAGCTGATCGATCTGGACTCCGACGAACTGGTGGTGGCGTCCTCCCGAGGCCGGATCATGGGCCCGGTCCGGTCGATGGCCCTGTACGCCCTCCGGCCGGGGCGCGCCGTGGTCGCCGTCCGCACCATTCGCGGCACGGTCGTCGTCTGGACCGTCGACACCACCGGCGACCTCCCCTACGAGGAACTGACCGCGGTCCGGGACCCGGACACGGGACGCGTCGACGACTCCGGGCCGCTGGCCCTGCTGCCCGACCGGGACGGCGACCCGGTGCTGGCCGTCGCCCACGGCCCGGCCGTCACCCTCCACCCCCTGCGCGACAGCGGCGACCGGCCCGTACGGGTGCTCGGCGGCGGCAACCGCTCGGTGACCGCCCTCGCCCCCGCCGTCTCCGACGGCCGCCGGCTGCTCGCGGGCGGCGGCGCGGACGGTGTCGTACGCGTCTGGGATCTCGACACCCCGCCCGCCCCCGACTCCGGTGCCCGCCACCCCGGCCCGGTCACGGCCCTGGCGACCGGATCGATCCGGGGCCGCCGGGTCGTCGTCGCCGCCGCGCAGGGCGAGGTGTGGATCCGCGATCTGGCGACCGGCCGCACCCTGCGACGGCTGGCGACCGGCCGACCCGGGCTCTCCGCCCTCGCCGTCGTCCGGGTCGCCCGGCGGCCCGTCCTCGTCGCGGCGGACACCGACTGGCACCTCCGGCTCTGGGACCTCGAAAGCGGCGAACCTTCGGACCACACCCTCCACATCGGCGCGGGCCGGGTGACGGCGCTCGCCACCGGACGGCTCGACGGGCGGCCCGTCGTCGCGGCGGGCAGCCACGAGACGGTGGCGATCTGGGACCCGGCGACCGGCGCCCTCGTCGGCGAACACCCCACGGCGCACCGGGAGATGGTCTCCGGCCTGGCGTTCGTCCCCGGTACGCCGTATCTCGTCTCCACCGGCTGGGACCGGACGATCCGCTTCTGGCAGCTCACGGAGGACGCCCTCGTCCTCCGGTCGACGGCCTCGGCCCCCGCGCCGGTCACCTGCGTCACCGTGACCGAAGGGTACGGCGCGCCGTTGGCGCTGACCGGCGACAGCACGGGCGGGATCAGGGTCTGGGACGCGGTCACGGGGTTGGCGTCGGTGGTCCGGATGCCCGGACACCGGGGCGCGCCCCGGCGGATCGTCACCGGCCGGTACGCGGGCCAGCCGGCCGTCTTCTCCCTCGGCTTCGACCACACCCTCCGCGTCTGGCACCGGCCCACCGGCCGCCCCCTCGCCCTGCTCGACCTCCCCGACGGGGCGACCGACCTGGCCTGGGCCTCCCCGGGGCTGCTGGCGGTCGCGGTGGACCGGGACGTGGTGCTGCTGGGCGACGGCGGGTACGGCCGATACGGCGGGTACGGCGGGTACGGCTGATACGGCGGGTACGGCGGTTTCGACAGGGCCCGTCAGCCGGGCTGACCCGGCGGTCCGGCCGGTTCGTCCAGCCGGTCGGTCCGGCCCGGCGCCTCCACCGGTTTCCCCGCGCCGGTCTCCACCGGGTCCCGAGCCGAAGCCCCCCGTACCGTCAGCGACCGCACCTGACGGCTGCACAGGGCCGCCGCCGTCGCCGCCGTGGTGAGCGCGACACCGCCCAGCAGCGTGGCCCGCGTCCCGTACTCCTCCGCCAGCGGGCCCGCGACCATCTCGCCGATCGGCAGCGCGAGAAGGGAGCCCAGGATGTCGTACGAGTACACCCGCGCGAGACGGTCCTGCGGCACGTTCTCCTGGAGGGACAGATCCCAGGCCACCCCGAACTGCTCGATCGCCATCCCGTTGACGAACATCGCCGCCATCAGCAGCGCCACCGGTGCCGCATCGGCGAGGGCGATCAGGGGAAGGGCGTCGAGGGCGATCACCGCGACCCCGATCCGCAGCATATGGCGGGAGCGGGAGCGGGCGACTATGAAGCCGCCGACGAACGCCCCGGCCATCTGGGTGGCCAGCACGAAGCCCCAGGCCGTACGGCCGAAGGTGTCGTCCGCGATCGCCGGCCCGAGGACCTGGATACCGCCGGACATCACCGCGTTGACCACGAAGAACTGGCAGACCACCACCCATACCCAGGTCCGGGACGTGAACTCGGTCCAGCCCTCGCGCAGTTCCTTCAGCGGACGGGCCGGGGGCGGCGGCGCGTCGTCGCCGGGGAGCCGGGGGCGCCGGGGGACCCGTACACCGTGGTACGCGACCGCCGCCAGCAGGAACACCAGCGCGTTGAGCGCCATACCCCAGCCGGAACCGGCGAGCGACGCCAGCATCCCGCCGAGGGACGCGCCCGTGATCACCCCGAGGTTGGCGCCCATCCGCATGACCGCGTTCGAGCCGCGCAGCATGCCCTTCGGCGCGATCTGGGGGACCAGTGCCGAGGTCGCGGGCAGGGACACCGCCGCCATCGCGCCGTTGAGGACGCTCAGGGTGACCAGCAGCCCCATCGACGACATGCCGAGCAGCAGGCCGACCGCGACGGCGGCCTGGGCGAGCGCGGCGCCGACGCTCGCGCCCTGGAGGATCACGGCCCTCGGGAGGCGGTCCGCGAGCAGCCCGCCGAAGAGGACGAGCAGGACATTGGCGAGGGAGCGGGCGCCGACCACCAGGCCCAGCATCACGGCGGAACCCGTGAGATCGAGGACGGCGAAGGCGAGGAGGACCGGGGCCATGGCGTTGGCCAGCTGGGTCGTGGTCCGCCCGGCGACGAGATGGCGGAACGAGCGGTCCCGCAACGGGGCGAACAGGGCCCCTTTGGCGATGGCGCGCCCGCTCACCGGACCTCCCCGGGCCCGGCGCCGACCCCGGTGCCGTCCCTGTCGCCAGGCCCGGGATCCGCCTCCTCCGTCATACGGAACATCAGCACCGTCGCACTCATCCGTACCGCCCCCTCCGTCCCCGGCGGCAGCGCCTCCTCGTGCACGATCCGGCCGAGTTCGGCCGCGAGCGCGCGGGCCCGCTCCCAGGTCCCGGTGCCGACGGTCAACTCGGCGTCCGTGACATCGCCCGGTACCCCCGGCAGCCGTTCGCCGCTGCGCCGCACCATCTCCGCGGCGAGGGCGGCCGCCACGGCGACATGGTCGTCCGGCGAGCCGTCGGGCAGGGCGGCGCCGCTGTCCACCGGGTGCCGGTACCGCTTCGCGCGTCCGCCGCGAATATTGGTCTCCTCGGCCAGTTCGAGGAGCCCGGCATCGTGCAGTTGTCGTATGTGGTAGCTGATGTTCGCCTGGGACTCACCGAGTCGGCGGGCCGCCTCGGCGCTGCTCAGGGGCGAACCGGTGAGAAGGGAGAGGAGCCGGAGGCGCAGGGGGTGCGCGAGGGCGCGGTAGCCGCGGAGATCGGCGGGCTTTCGGTGCTCGGCATCGTGCTCGGCGTCGACCATGGCGAGCAGTCTCCGCCGCCCCGCCCCGACCGTCAAACAGTTATTTGGAGGTCGGGCGGGATCGGGTCGGCGGCCGTCCGCTCCGGGCTCGCCCGCCGTATCGCCGTCCCGCGCGCCGCGTCATAAGGGTGCAAAGTAGACGATATAACCTCGCGCCATGACCTGGTTCCGCGCGCTGAGGGACACCGCGCGCTCCGGACTCGCCGTCGACCGCTCCGGGTTCGAACCCCTCCTCGCGCTCCGGGGCGCCCTCGGTCTCGCCGTCGTCGTCGGGGGCACACTCGCCCTCTTCGGCCCGCTGGCCGCCGTCAGTTCGGCGTTCGGGGCGTTCCAGGCCGTGATCGCGACCTTCCAGCGGAGCTGGCGCCCCCGGCCCGTGCTCGCCCTCGCCTCCGGCGGATCGCTCGCCGTCTCCACCTTCGTCGGCTATCTCACGGTCGGTCATCTGGTGCTGTTCACGGCCCTGATCGCGGTCTGGACCCTGGCGTCGGGTCTCGCCTGGGCACTCGGGCCGACCGTCGGCATCATCGCCTCGTCCAATGTGGCGATCATGCTGGTCACGATCACCCTGCCGACCTCCGTCGCCACCGCCGCAGGTCACGCCGCGGTGATCGCCGCGGGCGGGGTCGTCCAGGCGGCGCTGATCGTACTGCTGCCGGTACGGCCCTGGGGCGCGCAGCGCGACGCCCTGGCCGACGCGCTCGCCGCCGAGGCGGACTACGCCCGCAGGCTGCGGCGCGACCCGACCGCCGCCTTCGATCCTGCCCCGCTGATGCTGGCCCGCAGCGCCGCCGCCGTCAGCCCCCGGCAGGCCCGCCGCCGCCCCGCCGAACTGCACGGCGCGCGCGGGATCGCCGAGCGGCTGCGGCCCGTGCTCGCGTCGCTGGCCGACCCCGCGTTCGGGGTACCCGACGAGGGTCCGGCGCGGGAGCGCGTACGGGAGTTGCTGGCCGCCGCCGCGACCGTGCTCGACGCCGCGGCGCAGGCCGTACGGCACGGTGAACCGCCCCGTCTCGCCGCGCCCGCGCTCGCCGCCCTCCGCACCCCCGACACCGGCGCGATCCTCACCGGACCACCGCGCCGGGCCGCACTCCGTCTTGCCGCGCTCCTTGCCGACGTCACCGAGACCGCGCGCGGCGAGGGCGGCGAGGCGGGGTTCCGGGACCGGCCGTCCCTGCTGCGACTGCTGCCCGGCGCCGCCCGTACCGTACGGGCCGAACTGCGGCGCGGCTCACCCGTACTGCGGCACGCCGTCCGGGTCTCGACGGTCGTCGTCGCGAGCTATCTGGCGGGCACGGCCCTGCCGCTCGGCCACGGCTACTGGGCGCCGATGACCGCCGTGATGGTGATGCGGCCCGACTTCTCGCAGACGTACGGCCGCTCCGTCGCCCGCTTCGGCGGCACACTGATCGGCGTCGCCGTCGCGACGGCCCTGGTGGAGACCCTCGACCCGGGTCCCTACGCGGCCGCGGCCCTCGCGGTACTCGCCGCCTTCGGTACGTATCTCGTGCTGCGCACCGGGTACGCGGCGGCCAATGTCGGGATCTCCGCCTATGTCGTCTGTCTGCTGTGGATGGGCGGTGAGGAAGCCGGCCAGACCGTGCCGGAGCGGATCGTCCTCACCCTGATCGGCGGGCTGCTGGCGATGCTCTCGTACGCCCTCTACCCGGCGTGGGAGACCCCCCGGCTCCGCAACCGGCTCGCGGACTGGCTGCTGGCGGACTGCCGGTACGCCGCCGCCGTGGTCGACCACTACGCCGACCCGACCGAACCGGAGGCCGCGGAACGGGAGATCCGGGAGGCGCTGCTGGCCGCCCGGGACGCCCGGATCGCCTGGCGGGACGCGCTGGCGCGGGCCGCGGACGAGCCCGTACGGAGCCGGGGCCTCTCGCACGCCGCGGCCGACGCCGCCGGGGAGGCACTCGGGGAGATCGGCCGCGGCGCGATGCTGCTGGAGGCCCATCTGCCCGCGCACGGCGACGCGCCGGTCCCGGGCGCGGCGAAGCTGGCCGAGGCGCTGCGGGCCGACGCGGAGCGCGCGGCACGGGCGGTCCGGGAGCGGCGGCGGCCCGAATGGGGGCGGGTCCGGGAGGCGCTGACGCGCTGGGAGGACGCCCACGACGTCCTCGAACCCGGCGCCGCCCTGATCGGCGACGCGCTCACCGAACTCGCCGACGCGCTACCGCCGAAGGGGGAACGATCACGGTGATAAGAGCCACCCCCGCGCGGCGCGGCCGGGCACGATCCGGGTGGACGCGATCCGGCCGGACGGGATCCGGGCGGGCGCGTATCGCGCCCCGGCGGCGCCCGGCGCACCCGGCTTCCGGGCGACCGACCGGACTGTTACGTGAAATCGGGAGCCTGACAGCCCCCTTACGCGTCTTCCCTGTGTACGAGGGATTCGGTCCGTACGGATCCGGGCCGCGGCCGTGGGACGGCCGGCCGCGACCGGAACGCACTTCACCTGCGTAACCGGAACACCACCCCGCGTGCACGTGCATATGCCCGTGCGAACGCTCATGCATTCGCACGTGAAACACAGCTATGATCCCCGACTGTTGACACATGCACCTTGTACTTCGGGAGCTACTCGTGCACCACGCGTACAACGGCATGGCGGCCGCGGAGCTTCACGGGGTCGTCTGGCAGAAGAGCAGGCACAGCAATTCCCAGGGTTCCTGCGTGGAATTCGCCAAGCTGCCGGGAGGGAGGGTGGCGGTCCGCAATTCCCGGTTTCCGGACGGACCGGCGCTCGTCTACACGCCCGCGGAGATCGAGGCGATGCTCCTGGGCGTGAAGGACGGCGAGTTCGACCATCTCGTCGCGGAGAGCTGACGCCCGCCCGCGGACACGGCCCGGTCCGGGCCGCGGTCACCCCCGCGGCCCCGGACGCCCCCGGGACTCCGGACGCCACCGGGAAAGAACGGGGAAGGACGGGAACGAGCACCGCCACGGGAACGAGCACCGCCACGGGAACGGGAACGGGAACGGGAGCGGGCACCATCACAGGATCGGGCGCCGTCACGGGAACGGGTCCGCCCTCGGGCGGACCCGTTCCCCCTGGCCGGGAGGCGCGCCCCCAACGCGCTCAGCCCGGCCCCGCGCCGCTCAAGCCAGCCTGAACAGCGCCCACACGACCTTGCCGTGCAGCGCTCCGGCGAGCGGATGCCATCCCCAGCTGTCGGCATAGGCGTCGACCAGGAAGAGTCCCCGACCGGATTCGGCCGTTCCGTCGGGGTCGGGAAAGGGACTGTCGAACCCCTCGACGTCGTCGAGTTCCTCAAGCCGGTCCAAGGTGCCCATCCGGGTCGGACCGCTCCGTGTGCTGCCCCCCGAACCGGTACCGCTGTCGTGTCCGGGTCCGCCGTACGCCCCCGGGCGCACGGCGGCGCCCGAGCCGGGGCCCTGCGCGCTGGGGTCGCGTACCGCCACCACGAGCCGGCCGGTCCAGCGCATCAGATGCAGCCGTACCGGCGGCAGACAGGTCTCCCGCGCCGGTTCGTCCGGCAGGGCGTGCCGCAGCGCGTTGGTGACCAACTCGGAGACGACCAGGGCGACATCGTCGAAATGGTCGTGGAGATCCCAGCCCTTGAGGGTCGACCCGGTGAACTGGCGCGCCCCGCGCACCGCCTCGTAGCGGGCGGAGAGCGAGCAGGCTGCCGAGCCGAGCGCGCTCGCGGGATCCATGGGTGGAGGCCCCTGCCTCAAAGGCTCGAGCATGGTCGATCCATTCGTCCCCATGCGAGGCACTCCCGGGAATCGCGGCTGTGACGCTTCAGTGACGTTTCAACACGAACGGGCACGCAGGTGCGCGGGGACCATGGTTCCCAATGCGTAGGGCAGATGCAAGGGCAGATGCACGTGCACGTGGGCCTCCTGTCCCTTCTTGTTGGGATTGCGGTGGATATCTTCCTCTCATCTGTTTCATGGTCTCCCCAAGTGCTTCCCATTTCCGTAACCGGGTGAGTACGGGCCGGAGTGTTTTGGTGGCAGAATCCGGCACTTGGAGTCCGGGGGTACTCCACGCTGTGGTGAAGAACCTGTAGAGATGGAGCTACGGGGAACAGGCCGGAGCACCGGAACCGAGGAGCCGGGGCTGCCGGCACGTCGTGCGACAGGACGGACAGAGGGATGGGGAGGGTCGAGTCGTGACCGCAGGTGAGTCCTGGGTTCAGGGCCCGGGTGGCGGATCCGTGGTGCGGCGCATCCTGCTGGGTTCACAGCTGCGGCGGCTGCGGGAGTCGCGCGGCATCACCCGTGAGGCGGCCGGCTACTCGATCCGCGCATCGGAGTCGAAGATCAGCCGCATGGAGTTGGGTCGTGTGAGTTTCAAGGCGAGGGACGTCGAGGACCTGCTGACGCTCTACGGAGTAACCGACGAGACCGAGCGGGAGGCGCTGCTCGGACTGGTCAAAGAGGCCAATATCGCGGGCTGGTGGCAACGGTACGGCGACGTACTGCCCGGCTGGTTCCAGACATATATCGGTCTGGAGGCCGCCGCCTCCCTCATCCGCATCTACGAGGTGCAGTTCGTCCACGGACTGCTCCAGACGGAGGCGTACGCCCACGCCGTCGTCGTCCGGGGCGGTGCCCCCGATGTCACCCCGGCCGATGTGGAGCGCCGGGTCGCCCTGCGTCTGGAACGCCAGAAGGTGCTGGTCTCCGAGCGCGCCCCGCACGTCCACGCCGTGCTCGACGAGGCGGCGCTGCGCCGCCCCTACGGCGACCGGGCGGTGATGCAGGGCCAGTTGAGGCATCTGATCGAGATCTCGGAGATGCCGAACGTCACCCTCCAGGTGATGCCCTTCAGCTTCGGCGGCCACTCGGGCGAGAGCGGCGCCTTCGCCATGCTCCGCTTCCCGGAGTCGGACCTCTCCGACATCGTCTATCTGGAGCAGCTCACCAGCGCCCTCTACATCGACAAGGGCGAAGAGGTGCTCCATTACGAGAAGGCGATGAAGCGCCTCCAGCAGGACAGCCCCGACCCGGTCGAGAGCCGGGACATCCTGCGGGGACTCCTGCAACTGACCTGAGGTCCGCGCGGATCGCGACGGCCGTTCCGCCCGGCCGTCCGGCAGCTGTCCCGCGACCTCGACGACGGCCCCCGGCCGCCGCACCGGCCCGGGGTCTTCTCCCCGTATGCCTTCCCCCGTATGCCTTCCCCGTGTCCCGGCGGCGCGTCCGCCGTGCGTCCCGAACCCTTGTCCGGCACAGTTTTTACTGCCGTGGTCTACACCAACTCCGGTAAAGCGACCGTATAGTGACGTGACATCAGCGACACGACCACTCATGCGCTCCCGGGGCACCCGAGGCTAAGGAATCGGATCACCATGTCCTTGTTCACCGAGCTCGCCCATCAGTACATCGACGGCGAGTGGAGGCCCGGGAGCGGCTCCTGGGACATCATCGATTTCAACCCGTTCAACGGGGAGAAGCTGGCTTCCATTCCGGTCGCCACCGCCGTCGAGGTGGACCAGGCGTACCGGGCCGCGGAACGGGCGCAGCCCGCCTGGGCGGAGACCAATCCCTATGCCCGTCGTGCCGTCTTCGAGAACGCCCTGCGCATCATCGAGGACCGCGAGGCCGAGATCACCGAGGCCATCATCGCCGAGCTCGGCGGGACGCATATCAAGGCCGGTTTCGAACTCCATCTCGCCAAGGAGTTCCTGCGCGAGGCGATCCAGTTGTCGCTCCGCCCCGAGGGCCGGATCCTGCCCTCCCCGGTGGACGGCAAGGAGAACCGCGTCTACCGCCTCCCGGTCGGGGTCGTCGGGGTCATCAGCCCTTTCAACTTCCCGTTCCTGCTCTCCATCAAGTCCGTCGCCCCGTCGCTCGCGCTCGGTAACGCCGTCGTCCTCAAGCCCCACCAGAACACGCCGATCTGCGGCGGCTCCCTGGTCGGCAAGGTCTTCGAGGACGCCGGGCTGCCGCCGGGGCTGCTCAATGTGGTGATCACCGATATCGCGGAGATCGGCGACGCGCTGATCGAACACCCGGTGCCCAAGGCGATCTCCTTCACCGGCTCGGACAAGGTCGGCCGGCATGTGGCCACGGTCTGCGCCGCCAACTTCAAGCGGGCCATCCTCGAACTCGGCGGCAACAGCGCCCTGATCGTGCTGGAGGACGCGGACATCGACTACGCGGTCGACGCGGCGGTCTTCAGCCGCTTCGTCCACCAGGGCCAGGTCTGTATGGCCGCCAACCGGGTCCTGGTCGACCGGAAGGTCGAGAAGGAGTTCACCGAGAAGTTCGTGGCCAAGGTGCGGACGCTCAAGGTCGGAGACCCGGCCGACCCGGCCACCCATATCGGCCCGCTGATCAACTCCCGGCAGGCGGACGCCGTCACGACCCTGGTCGACCAGACCGTGGAGGCGGGCGCGACGGCGCTGCTGCGCGGCGGCTCGGACGGCAATCTGGTCGAGCCCTCCGTACTGACCGGCCTCGCCACCGACTCCCCGGTCCTGGGCCAGGAGATCTTCGGCCCGGTGGCGCTGATCGTCCCCTTCGACGGGGAGGACGAGGCGGTCCGGATCGCCAACGACACCCCCTACGGCCTCAGCGGCGCGGTCCACACCGCCGATCTGGAACGCGGGGTCTCCGTCGCCAAGCGGATCAACACCGGGATGATCCACATCAATGACTCCACGGTCCACGACGAGCCGATCGTGCCGTTCGGCGGCGAGAAGCACTCCGGCAGCGGACGGCTGAACGGCGAGTCGATGATCGAGGCGTTCACCACCCAGAAATGGATCTCGGTCCAGCACGGCCGCTCCCGGTTCCCCTTCTGAGCGCGCTGCGCCCGAGGGCCGTCGTCACACGGCACTCCCACGGGTCGATGAGGACAGCTGCTGTCCTCATCGGCCCGTAGCGTTTGCGGTGTCGGACGGAGGGGGCGAGCCTCTCCTTGAAAGCGCCCGGAAGGCGGAGACCCATGGTCACTCACGTTCCCTCGGAAGCACCCGGCGACGAGCGCGGAGCGCTGCTCGCCTTCGTCGACGCCCAGCGCGGAGCGATCCGCCGCTCCGTCATCGGCATCACCCACGAGCAGGCGACGAGCCGTCCCAGCGCCAGCGATCTCACCCTCGGCGGCTTGCTGAAGCATGTCGCCGAGGTGGAGCTGAACTGGCTCAGGCTGGCCCAGCAGCGCGAGAACGAGCGCGCCCGCACCCAGGAGACCTGGGGCGAGGCCTTCCTGCTGCTGGACGGCGAGACCGTCGAAGGGACGCTCGCGTTCTGGGCGGACGTCGAGGCCCAGACGGTGGAGTTCATCCGGGCCGTGCCGTCGATGGACGACACCTTCCCGCTGCCCGACGCGCCGTGGTTCCCGAAGGGGGAGCGGGTGTCGATGCGCTGGTTCCTCATCCACCTGGTGGAGGAGATCGGCCGGCACGCGGGCCACGCCGACATCATCCGCGAGTCCCTCGACGGCAAGAACGCCTTCGACCTGCTGGCGCTGGAGCGCGAGGCGGCGGAGCCCGCCACGACATGACGGCGACGGCCGCCGGGGGCCGGAGCGCCGACAGGGCCCCGGCCCCGGCGCCCCGCCGTGGCCCCTCAGGCCCTCAGCTCGTCGAGCCGGGCGAGGTCGTCCCGTACCGTCTCCCGCTCCGCGTCGGTCAGCGCCACCCCGGCGGCCCGCTCCAGCGTCCGCCGCGCCAGCTCGTCGTCCTCCAGCCGGTGCGCGATATCGCCGCGCAGCACCAGCAGCCGCAGCAGCTGTACGGGGGTGGGCGCGCGGTCCTCGCGGGCCAGCGCCCGGTCCACCATCCGGGCCGCGCCCGGCAGATCCTGCTTGGAGTCGGCGAAGAGCACCGCCAGATGGATCGCCCGGTCGAAGGTCTCCTCCGGGACCGGCCCATGGGTGCCGTCGGTGTTGTTGGTGTTGTCGGTGTCGTCCCCACCCGTCGGCTGCCCGATCCGGACGGTGTTCCCGGTGGGGTCGGTCATCAGGAACTGCCGTACCCCGTACGACATGTCCTTCACGGGCCCGATCCGGGGCAGGCCCCGGCTCGGTATCCGGCCGTACGCGGCCTTGAGCCCGGCGCGGAAGGCCGTATGGAGCCCTTCGACGTCGTCGGTGAGGACATAGCAGCCGGAGTACGAGGCGGCCGGGTCGTACTCCTTGATGCCGAAGAACTGCAGCTCGACGGTGCCGCGCTCGACGACGGCGAAGGCGTAGGGGCTCTTCTGGCGCAGGGTCGTCTCGAAGCCGATGGCCTCGTAGAAGGCGACCACGTCGTCCATGAGGGCGGTTTGACACGGGAGGAGCGGGATGGTCGTCTCGGTCATGACGACAGGGTATTCAAAATTGAGTACTCTAGTCAAAATTGATGAGTCTCCCGTCCGGTGGGAGGCGGGAAAGAGGTGACCCCGCCATGTCCGCGATCCGACTGCTGGTGCTCGGCTCCGTACGCCAGCACGGGCGGGCGCACGGCTACCAGGTCCGCAACGACCTGGAGTACTGGGGCGCCCACGAGTGGTCCAACGCCAAGCCCGGCTCGATCTACCACGCCCTGAAGCAGCTGGCGAAGCAGGGGCTGCTGCTCGCCCACGAGGTCGCGCCGTCCACGGCGGGCGGCCCGCCGCGCGTCGAGTACGAGATCACCGACGAGGGCGCCGGGGTGTTCTTCACCCTGCTCCGGCAGTCGCTGACCGATTGGGACCAGAAGACCGACTCCCTCTCCGCCGGGCTCGGCTTCATGGTCGAGCTGGAGCGCGCCGAGGTGATCTCCCTGCTGAGGGAGCGGATCGCCCAGATGGAGGGCTGGCGCTCGGCGGTGGTCGACTACTACGACCCGGCCCAGGGGCCCGGCCAGTTCGGCCATATCGGCGAGATCATGCATCTGTGGCTCTCCTCCGCCGACTTCGGCAAGGAGTGGACCCTCGCCCTGATCGGGCGGATCGAGGGCGGCGCGTACGTCTTCGCGGGCGAGGGCGAGCCGTTCCGCGGGGTCCTTCTGGAGGGTGAGGAGAACCCTTACGCGACGGGGGTGCCGCACCGGGGCGACGCGGAGTAGCGGGGCGGGCGGCGGCGGCCGCCCTCTCCTTTGAGTCACTATTCAAGTTTGACTAACCCTTGCTCCTATGGTTTCCTCCTCTCGTGGTCAACTTTGACTACTGGATTTCGGGAGGGGTGCGCAGATGCCCGGAGACGTGATCACACTCGACGGCGTACAGAAGGACTACGGAGCGCTGCGGGCGCTCGCGGGACTCGACCTGGCCGTCGCCGAGGGCACCGTCCACGCCGTACTCGGCCCCAACGGCGCGGGCAAGACCACCACGGTCCGCATCATGTCGACCCTGCTCCGGCACGACGCGGGCGAGGTCAGGGTGGCCGGGCTCGACGTCAGGACCGACGCGGCCCGGGTCCGCCGCAGGATCGGGCTGCTGGGCCAGCACGCCGCGCTCGACGAGGAGCTGGGCGGCCGGCAGAACCTGGAGATGTTCGGCCGCCTCCACCATCTGGGCGCCCGCCGGGCCGGGGCGCGGGCCGATGAACTGCTGGACCGGTTCGGCCTGGCCGACACCGGTACGCGGGCCGTGAAGAAGTACAGCGGCGGTATGCGCCGGCGGCTCGATCTGGCCGCGTCGCTCATAACCGAGCCCGCCGTCCTCTTCCTGGACGAGCCCACCACCGGACTCGACCCCCGGGGTCGTACCGAGGTGTGGAACGCGGTCAGGTCCCTCGTCGGCGGCGGTACGACGGTCCTGTTGACGACCCAGTACCTGGAGGAGGCCGACCAGCTCGCCGACCGGATCTCGGTCATCGACAACGGCCGGGTCGTGGCCGAGGGCAGCGCCGACCGGCTCAAGGCCGACCTGGGCTCCGACCGCATCGACGTCGTCCTGCGCGACGCCGCCGATCTCGTACGGCTGACGGCACTGCTGCCGTTCCGCGCCGACGCGACCCTCGACGAGGACCGGCGGCTCCTCAGCGCGCCGGTCGCCGACCGGATGGCCGCGCTCACCGAGACCGTACGCGCCCTTCAGGACGCGTCGATCGAGGCGGAGGACATCACCGTCCGCCGCCCCACCCTCGACGAGGTGTTCCTGCGACTGACCGAGAAGGAGGCCGGGTGACCCCCGTGAACCTGTTCCTGAGCGACGCCTGGACGATGACCCGCCGCGAACTCGCCCACTGGGCGCGGCTGCCGTGGAAGATCGCGATCGCGCTCGCCTTCCCCGTGATGATGCTGCTGATGTTCGCCTACCTCCTCGGCGGCGGCCGGGGGATCGAGGGCGACTACCTGAGCTATCTGATGCCCGGGATGCTGGCGCTGACCATGGCGTTCGGCCTCGAATCGACGATGACGGCGGTCACCCGGGACCTCGACAAGGGGGTGATCGACCGTTTCAGGTCACTGCCGATGGCCGACTCCGCGGTCCTCGTCGGCCGCAGCGCCGCCGACATGCTGGAGTCCGCCGCCGCGCTGCTGCTGATGTCGGGGGTCGGCTTCGCCCTCGGCTGGCGCTGGGACGGCGGCGTCGCGGCGTTCGCGGCGGCCTTCGCGCTGCTTCTGCTGCTGCGGTTCGCGATGCTCTGGATCGGCATCCATCTGGCGATGGTCGCCGGACGGACCGAACTGGTGCAGGCGGTCCAGATCCTCGTCTGGCCGTTCGCCTTCCTCTCCACGGCCTTCGCCACCCCGACGGAGATGCCCGGCTGGCTCGGCGCGGCCGTGCAGTGGAACCCGCTCTCCGCGACGGCGACGGCCGCCCGCGATCTCGCCGGACTCGACACCGGCGGCTCCTGGGCCGCGGACCACGCCCTGCTGCTGGCCGTGTTCTGGCCGCTGCTCCTGCTGACGCTCTTCTTCCCCCTGGCGGTGGGCAGGTTCCGGCGCCTCGGCGACTGACCCCGGCAGGACCGGCCTATCGTCGGCCCGGCCTATCGTTGACCCCTGGAACGACACCTTCGGGGGATACGGGGCGGGGCATGGAGGAGCTGGTCAACGCGGTCGGACGCGCCACGGGGTGGGCCGCCAGGGGAGCCGCGTGGCTGTGGGACGCGGTGGGCCCGACGCCCGACGAGGAGCGCGACCCGAGCCGCCGGAAGGAGCGCCTCCGCTACCCGAACCGGCAGCGCCCGCTCACCGGGGCGGAGCTGGCCGAAGCGGAGGCGGAGCTGGGCGTCGCCCTCCCCGCCGAGTACCGCGCCTATCTGCTCGACCCGCCGGAGGAGGGCCTGCTCAACCCGCTGACCCGGACCCCGGACGGCTGGCGCTGGACGACGACGTACGAGATCGCGTACGACCTCCTCGCCACGGACTTCCCGCACCCCGACTCCTACAAGGACGCCGACTACGCGCTGTGCGAGCGCGAGCCGAAGCAGGACGACTTCCCCGACCCGGCCGCCTTCGACGTGGTCTACATCGCGTGGGACCAGGAGGTGGAGGTGTTCGAGCGGCGCAAGAAGGCGGGTGCCGTGGTGATCCTGGACGGTGGCTGTGGCTTCTCCACCCTGCTGGCCGTCACGGGCCCGCTGCGGGGGACGATGTGGTTCGACGACCGCGCGGCCACCGACCTGATCCTCCCCCTGAAGGCGGGCGACCGCGTGGGCACCTTCGCGGAGTGGCTCTCGGGCGACGCGGCGCGGGAGCCGTGGTGACGGCCCCGCGCCCCTAAAAGCCTCCGCCTCGGCCAGGGTGTTCAGGGGCGCGAGGAACTGCGCGACAAGCCACTGACGGCGCGCGGCCGGCACTCAACGGTCATGGTTACGGCGAGCTACCGCAGGCTAGTGGTGAAAAGCCGTCGCCTTGCCCTGGTCCATCGGCAGCGGCCCCGACTGGCGGCGGAGTTCCGGGAGCAGCCGATCCAGATCCTCCATCAGCAGCTCCGCCAGGTCCGCCGAGAAGCCGTTGCGGCACACCAGCCGCAGCACCGACAGGTCCTCCCGGTTCTTCGGGAACGTGTACGCGGGGACCAGCCAGCCCGACTCCCGCAGCCGCCGTGAGACGTCGAAGACGTTGAACGCGGTGACGTCGGGCGCGGTCGTCACCGCGAAGACCGGCAGCTCGTTGCCGTGCGTCAGCAACCGGAATTCGTCGTACGCGCCGAACCTCGCCGCGAGCCCCGTCGCGATGTCCCGCGCCGACCGCTGCACCGCCCGGTAGCCGTCCCGGCCCAGCCGCAGGAACGTGTAGTACTGCGCCACGACCTGCGCGCCCGGCCGGGAGAAGTTCAGGGCGAAGGTCGGCATGTCGCCGCCGAGGTAGTTGACCCGGAAGACCAGCTCCTCCGGCAGCTCGGCCGCCGACCGCCACAGCGCCCAGCCGACACCCGGATAGACCAGGCCGTACTTGTGCCCCGAGGTGTTGATCGACGACACCCGCGGCAGCCGGAAGTCCCACACCAGGTCCTCGTCGAGGAACGGCGCCACCATCGCGCCCGAAGCGCCGTCCACATGGACCGGGACATCGAGCCCGGTCCGCCGCTGGAGTTCGTCGAGGGCCGCGCAGACGTCGGCCACCGGCTCGTACGATCCGTCGAAGGTCGAGCCGAGTACGGCGACGACACCGATCGTGTTCTCGTCGCACAGCTCGGCCGCGGCCTCCGGATCGAGATGGAACCGCTCGCCCTCCATCGGCACCAGCCGCGGCTCCACCTCCCAGAAGGAGCAGAACTTGTCCCAGCAGACCTGCACATTCACGCCCATGACCAGATTGGGCCGGGCGAGCGACGGATAGCGGTCCGCGTTCCGCTTCGCCCAGCGCCGCTTGAGCGCCATCCCCGCCAGCATGCAGGCCTCACTCGACCCCGTGGTCGAGCAGCCGACCGTCGCCGACGGGTCCGGCGCGTGCCACAGGTCCGCGAGCATCGCCACACACCGCCGCTCCAGCTCGGCCGTGCGCGGGTACTCGTCCTTGTCGATCATGTTCTTGTCGCGGCACTCGTCCATCAGGACACTCGCCTGGGGCTCCATCCAGGTGGTGACGAAGGTGGCGAGATTCAGCCGTGAGTTGCCGTCGAGCATCAGCTCGTCGTGGACGAGGCGGTACGCCGTCATCGGCGGCAGCGGCCCGTCCGGCAGCCGGTGCGTCGGCGGCGCCTCCTCCATACCGCTGACCGGGTTGGCCTCCCAGAAAAACGGGTTGAGGGACAGCTCGCGCCGCCGCCGGTCCTTCGGCGTGTCACCGCCGTTCGCGTCCGCGCCCTGATGGAGTGGCATCCGTGCTCCTCGCCGCTTTCCGTGTCGTACGCCGCCGTCCGGGTGATCCGGCTCGGCGCGGGTCAGGTCCCGAGTGGCTCGATGACGACGGCCGTCCCGTAGGCACAGACCTCCGTGCCCACGTCCGCCGCCTCCGTGACGTCGAACCGGAACATCAGCACCGCGTTGGCGCCCCGCGCCCTGGCCTGCTCGACCAGCCGCTCCATCGCCTGGTTACGGGTCTCGACCAGCGTCTTCGTTAGCCCCTTCAGCTCACCGCCGATCATCGACTTCAGCCCGGCGCCGATCTGGCTGCCCAGATGGCGGGAGCGGACGGTCAGCCCGAAGACCTCGCCGACGACCTGACGTACCCGATAGCCCGGAACGTCGTTCGTGGTCACGACGAGGACGTCCGACTGGGGGGTCTGTCCGCCGCCGTAGTCCGCGATGCCCATCCGATCAGCCCTTCCACTCCGCTGCCCGGCCGCCGTCCGTACCCGCGTGCGAACCGTGTACGACCGCCGTCCACCCGTGTTCGACGGAATAGTTCTCCCGTGTCACACCAGCTTTGCCGGGCGGCGGGAGGTGTGCATCCTGGGAGGGCCGCAGGAACACCGGACCGGGTTCGGGCGTCGCCCGTACGGGGGCGCTCCCCGGCGCCGCGCCCCTCTCCGCCCCTCTCCGCCCCTCTCCGCTCCGCTACGCACGCCCGTCCCCCCTCCGACGACCCGTACAGGAGCCCGGACCTCGTGACCACCCTTGCGCTCGGACCGAGCTGGCTCGACCCGGACCAGCTGATCGGCACCTTCGGCCTGATCGGGGTCCTGCTGATCGTCTTCGCCGAGTCCGGCCTCCTCATCGGCTTCTTTCTGCCGGGCGACTCGCTGCTCTTCACCACCGGACTGCTGGTGACCAGCGGCAAGCTGGACACCCTGCCGCTGTGGGCGGTGTGTGTGCTGATCGTGCTCGCGGCGGTCGCCGGTGACCAGGTCGGCTATCTCTTCGGCCGCAAGGTCGGCCCGGCGCTCTTCAAGCGGCCCGACTCCCGCTTCTTCAAACAGGAGAACGTGGAGAAGGCCCATGACTTCTTCGCCAAGTACGGGCCGAAGTCGCTGGTGCTGGCCCGGTTCGTGCCCATCGTGCGGACGTTCACGCCGATCGTCGCGGGCGTCAGCCGGATGCACTACCGCACCTTCGTCACGTACAACATCGTCGGCGGTGTGCTGTGGGGCGCCGGGGTGACGCTCCTGGGCGCCGCCCTCGGCAATGTGGCGTTCGTCAACGAGAACATCGAGGCGATCCTGATCCTGATCGTCGCGGTCTCGGTGCTGCCGATCGCCGTGGAGCTGCTGCGGGCCAGGAGGCAGAGCCGCCGGACCCCCGGTCCCGGCGCGGCGGACACCGCGCCGGGCGACCCGTCGGCCCCACCCCAGCGGGGCCGGCACGCGAAGCGCTGACGCTGCTTCCCGGGGCGGCGCGGTGCCGGGGCACGCGAAGCCCCGAAGCTCCTCCCGGGAGGCTAGAAGCCGCGGGTCCGCTTCGCGGCCTTGCGGCGGAACGCCGGGCCCGGGAGGCCGCCGGCGACCGACGGCACCCGGAGGAACAGCCGGGAGATCTCGCCGCCCAGGTTCACCCCGATCGCGATGGCCAGCGCCAGCGCCGCCGCCTTCGACAGGGACGCGAGCCCCGCGTTCAGCTCGCCCCTGGCCATCGACAGCAGGGCGAAGTACGTGGCGCTACCGGGCAGCAGCGGGCCGATCGCCGCCGTGATGTACGGCAGCGCCGACTGGTGCTGGTAGCGCGCCAGCATCTGCCCGAACAGACCCACCAGGCCCGCCGCGACCGCCGTCGCCGCGACCGGATTGACACTGGCGGTCAGCGCCAGCGCCCCGTACACCGACCAGGCCACTCCGCCGTTCAGGGTCACCAGCAGCACGGTCTCCCGGTCCTGCTGGAGCAGGATCGCGAAGCAGAACGACAGCGCCATCGCCGCCGGCAGCTGTACCTCCGGCCGCTCCAGCGGGTGCAGCACGGTCTCCGGGGTCAGCGCCGCGCCCAGCCCGATCCCCAGATACAGCACGCTCAGCACGCCCGCGACGATCCCGACGACCAGATACCCGACCTCCAGCAGCCGGGCGGCGGCCGTGATGTAGAAGCCGGTCAGCCCGTCCTGGACGCCCGCGACCAGCGCCCGCCCCGGGATCAGGGCGAACAGCCCACCCGTGATCACCGCGGACGCGCGGACGTCGAGCGGGGAGAGCGACAGCGCCACCCCCATCGCCGCCGGGGCCGTCGCCGCCGCCACGAACTGGTAGAACTCCGGCAGCCCGCGCCCGGCGCACAGCCAGGCGAGACGGTCGCCCAGCATCGCGGAGAGCGCCGCCGCCGCGAATACCAGGAACCCGCCGCCGACCAGCACGGACGCCGCGCCGGCCAGCAGCCCGCCGGCGACCGTCAGGGCCCAGCCGGGGAAGGGGTGCCGGTTGCGGCGGATCTCCGCGAGTCTGCGGTACGCGTCCTCCAGCGTCACCTCGGTATCGGGCGAGCTGATGTCGTGGACCAGCCGGAAGACGGCCGCGAGCCGGGTGTAGTCCGTGCCCCGGCGCCGTACCGTCCGGTTCGCCGTCACCGGGTCGTCGACCAGGGACGGCTGATACGTGATCGACAGCAGGGTGAAGGTGACGGTGGGCTCGCAGCGGTCGAGCCCGTACGAACGCGAGATCGCGAACATCGCGGCCTCGACGTCCTCGGCGCCCTCGCCGCCCGCGAGCAGCAGCTCGCCGATCCGGAGGGTGAGGTCGAGCACCCGGGGCGCGGCTGGCCCCGTCTCCTCGTCGTGCCGCTGTACGACCTCCGGGACCGGCCGTTCGCCCACCGGCATCCGGAGCATCGCGCGCATCCGGTCCTGCCAGGGCGCGTCCTTGGTCAGGACGACCTTCGGCACACCGTCGGCCGGGGTGAAGGCGGTCGGGGAGCGCCGGGCCCGGTAGACCGACGGGGTGGCGAAGGCGGAACCTTCCTGCTCCGTCGTGGAGGGCTCGGCGACACCGTCCGGGACGGCGAACTCGGAGGTCGAGTGCTCCTCCTCGGCCGTCTCGGGCGGGGCGACGCCGTCGGGCACGGCGAACTCGGAGGAGGGGTGATCGTCGGCGGGGGGCGCGTCGGCGGGCCGGGAGCGGTAGGTGTCGCCGGACTTCGCCGTGCCGTTACCGCCCCTCGTCTCCCGGGCCCCGGCCCCGGACTCATCGGCCACCACGCCCCTCCCTTCCTGCCCTTCCGCTCTCGTCGCGTCCGTCGCGATCAGTATGTGCGGGGATCGCCCCCACGACGACCCCGAGCCGTGCGCCTGCCCACGCCGCTGCCCGAGACACCTCCGAGCCCCCGGCGCCCCCGCCGGGCGCGACCGGCGTTACGGGGCTCGGGGCCCGAGGCCCGTGGCGCACAGCGGTGCGGGGCGGGCGGGCCGGGAGCGGTAGGTGTCGCCGGACTTCGCCGTGCCGTTACCGCCCCTC
>NZ_JBHYZV010000087.1:0-28856 GCF_042753905.1 Streptomyces sp. NPDC059248
CCCTTTCTTTCTGGGGGGTTCTCCTCTTCTCGGGGGGTGTTTTTTTCCACCCCCACTCTTTCATTCCCCGGGGGGCGCGCGCGCCCCCCAACCCCCCCCCCCCCACGGGGAGGGGCACGATGATCGAGGGGTATGCGGGCCGGGAGAGCGTGACGGCGGGCGGGGTGCTGGCGCTCCATGTGTCGACCGACGCCGCCGCGTTCCGGGTCCGGTTCTACCGGCTGGGCCGGGAGCTGGAGTTCCTGGCCGAGTCGGGCCCGTATCCGGGGGTGCTGAAGGAGCCGCCGCCGCATCCCGACGGGGGCGCGGACCTGGCCTCGCCCGCCGTGGACTGGGAGTTCCCGGAGTACCTGATCCCGGTGCCGGCCGGCTGGCGGCCCGGGATCCATCTGGCGCAGTTCGTCGAGGAGCCGGCCGCGGACACGGTTCCCCGGCTGGGCGACGCGGACATCGAGGGGTTCGCGCGGGAGTTCTTCGTGGTGCGGCCCGCGCGGCCGGGGACGTACGGCCGGATCCTGTACAAGAAGTCGACGTTCACCCGGCACGCCTACAACCGGGGCGACAACGAGGTGTCCCGGCGGGACGGGAGCCTGTACGACAACCCGGTGTACGGGACCGGCGGCGACGGGCTGCCCCGGGGGCACCGGCTGAGCATGCGCCGCCCCGGTGGGGTGATCGACCTTGCCTGGTGGGACGCGCCGTTCATCGCCTGGCTGGAACGCTCCGGTTACGCCGTCGAGTACTGCACGGACCTCGATCTGCACCGGGAGCCGGGGCTGCTCGCCCCGTACGACCTGCTGCTGAGCGTCGGTCACGACGAGTACTGGAGCACGGCGATGCGCGACCACACGGACACGTTTCTGCGCGACGGCGGGAATGTGGCCTTCCTCAGCGCCAACACCTGCTGGTGGCGGGTGCATCCGACGGACGACGACACGGGATTCGTCTCCGACACCGACCACCACGTCGACGGGGTCTTCCCCCATCTGCCCGCGACGGACCTGTGGTGGGCGGCGCCGCCGGACGGGGTCGGCCGACCGGAGAACGCCCTGACCGGGGTGAGCTTCCGCAACGCCGGGATGTGGCCGGGCGACTGGCCGGGCGACCGGCCGCGGGTGGGCTACCGGGTCCAGCACGCCGACCACTGGGTCTTCGACGGCACCGGACTGCGGGACGGCTCGGACGGCGGCCCCGCGGACTGTCTGGGCGCCGGAACACCGCTGATCGGGTACGAGTGCGACGGCGCGGCCTTCGCGTACGACGAGCGGGGCGTCGCCCGCGCGACCGGCGCGGACGGCACCCCCGACTCGTTCCTGATCCTCGGCCTGTACGAGCTGGATCCCGTCAACGAGGACGTCACCACCATGAAGTGGGGGCACTGGAACTGCCCCGTCCGGGAGCCGGAGCGGACCGGCCCCCGGGCCGCCACGATGGGCGTTCACACGGTTCCCGGCGGCGGTACCGTCTTCACCGCCGGGACGACCGACTGGCCGGTGGTGTGCGGCCGGGAGGAGGACCCGGGCGTGGTGCGGGTCACCCGGAACGTCCTCGACCGGCTGTCCCGGGACCGGGGGGTTCCACGGACTCCGGAACAGCCCCCGGAAGAGCCCCCGGAGCGGCGCCGGCGACCGATCCGGTAGCCGACCCCGCGAAGGGCCCCGCGGGCCCGGTGGGCCCCGCCCGTTCCACCAGGCCCGGGAGCGCGTCGAGACCGGTGATCCTGGCGGCGCCCGCCGGGAGCGGCGGGGCGTCGCCCTCCACCGCCCGGTCGGGGCGGTGGAGGTGCACGGCCCGCATGCCCTGGGCCAGCGGTCCGACGACGTCCGGCTCCCACATGTCGCCGACGAAGAGGGTCCGGCCGGGCGGCGTACCGCAGGCGTCGAGCGCGGCCCGGTAGATCAGCGGGTTCGGTTTCCGTGCCCCGGCGCGGGCCGATGCGACGAAGGCGTCGACCACCTGGCCGAGTCCCGTGTCGGCGACGGCCCGGTCCAGATCCCAGTACCAGTTGGAGCAGATCACGATCCGCACCCCCCGCTCGCGCAGGGCGGCGAGCGGGGCCACGGCGTCGGGATAGCGCTCCAGGGTCAGGGTCTTGGTGGCCGTGTCCAGTTCGGCGGCCACCTCCGCCGCCAGCTCGGCGGGGACCCCCCGGTCGAGGGCCCGCCGCCGCAGCCGGTCCACCTCCCACGCCCGGTACGCCGACTCGGACCGGGAGTGCTCCCGGTGGTCCTCGCCGTCCCCCGGGCCCGTCGACCACTGGTCGCCCCAGCGGTCGGCGGCCTCGTGGAGACCCCGGCGGCGCAGCACCGAGTCATGGCTGGGCGGCAGGGGCGGCACCAGGCGGACGAGCGTGCCGTAGAAGTCGAGGACGACCGCTTCCACCGGGCCGCCGGGATCGCCGGCGCCGGTCCGGAACGGCTCCGTCCGCGCGGTGTCCATGGCGTCAGTACCGCCCGTGCCGGCGGGGGAAGTAGTCCTCGCAGCCGCCCTCGCGCTCCAGGTCGACGGTGGCGCAGTGCAGTCCGCCGCCGAACGGTCCCACGGCCCGGAAGGGCACCGGCACGATCTCGAAGCCGTACCCCGAGAGCTGCTCCGACAGCGCCACTTCCTTCTCCTCGATGCAGAGCGTGTTCGCGTCGAGGTTGAGCATGTTCCCGGCCAGCCAGGGCGAGCAGAAGGAGAGCTTCGGCGCGTGCTCCCAGCTCGCGGGCTGCACCGCCTCGATGATCTCCCAGTCGTTGAGCTTGAAGAAGTCCATCAGCTCCGGGTCGGCGAGCCGCTCGCCGCAGTGCAGGACCAGACCGGGCCGGAGCGGCACCCAGGTGGCGTCGATGTGCAGCGGATGGGTGTTGGTGGAGGTGACGTCGTGCACCCGGTGGTCCGGGAAGTGGCGCTTCAGCCAGTCGAAGCCGCTGCGGTTGGTCACGAAGGAGAGCTGGACGAAGAGGTCCTTGCCGAAGCGGGCGACATCGGCGGCGTCGAAGAGGGGCTCCTCCTCGGTGAGCACCAGGTCGTACTCGCGGACCTTGGCGAGCTGGACCTCGGTCGGCAGCTCGTTGTAGGTGTCCCAGAAGTCGGTGCGGTAGCTGGCGTCGGTGAGCCGGGGCTTGGGAGCGGCCTCCCAGCGCATCCGGGGGTCGGCCTTGAACAGGTCCTGAAGGAGGGGCCGGTAGGCGAGGTACTCGTACCAGCGGCTGCGGTACGACATGGTGGCTTCCAGCACCTCGTTGCCGACCGTCAGCAGCAGATCGCGCGGCGGCATGCAGCCGGACATGGTCTCCTGCGTCCAGTCCGGCGTGGAGACGGTCTGGTTGAAGTCGACGGGTGTCGGCCGGTCGACCCGGATACCGCGCCCGGTCAGCATGGCGGCGAAGTTGTCGAGCTGCTCGTTGGCCTCGGCGGTCATGTCCTCGGGCATGGGGCCGTACGTCCCGAGGGGGAAGCCGTCCTCGGGGAAGTCGCGGCGCACCGCCGGTTCGGGTGCCTGGACGACCGCCGCGTCGGCTCTGCCGACGATGACATGACGCAACGGGTCCCAGCCGTTCCACGCGTTGATCCGAACGGGACGGGTACGGGATTCGCCGGTCGTCGTGCCGTGCTCAGTCACGGGTGTACACCCTTCGATTGGTGGAGCGGAGAGTCGACGCGGCGTGTGGGACGACGCACGCGGAAAGACGGGGTACGTGACGTCTTCGGACGTACCCGGCAGTCGTGAGACGGCCGTGAGACGGCCGTGAGATGGTCGCGGAAGATCGCAGGGGATCATGAGAAAAATGAGCCAGCGGACACGCCATCGTCAAGGCACCCCCGCCGGGCATCCCCTCATTCACGCCAAATAGACACCCCTCCGCGACCGGATCCCGTGCGGACTTCCCGCCGTTCCCCTTAGTGCCAAAGGGCCGGGCAACGCAGGAACATTTCAAAAAGCGGTGACCCAGCCTGGCCAAAAAGCGCTCCCCGGGTAGTTCGGCGCACTTTGGTGGGTAGATAGGAGCCCGGTTCGGCCACGATCTCCAATGCGCGAAACCTCGAAAGGGGGACCGTCATGCGACGGCCTCGATCCCGTACCGCCGTCCGTACCTCCGGCGCACTCCTGCTCGCCCTCGCCGTCACTGCCTGCGACTCGGGCGGATCCAGTGGTTCCGGGGGCGGCGGCGACTCCGGCGAGCTGACGGTCTGGCTCACCATCGACGCCCGGGAGAGCTGGCCGGATCTCATCACCGCCACGAACAAGCGGTTTGCCGAGCGATATCCGGACGCCCGGGTCAAGGTCCAATACCAGCAGTGGACCAGCAAGAACCAGAAGATCGACGCCGCTTTCGCCGGGAACGATGTACCAGACGTAGTGGAGATGGGCAACAGTGAAGTCACCAACTACATCATCAATGGCGCATTCATCCCCGTTGACGAGCGGGAATACGATCATTCCAAGGACTGGCTGCCTGCCCTCGCCGACGCCTGTCGGAACGAGGGGAAGATCTACTGTGTGCCCTACTACGCGGGCGCGCGGGTGGGCATCTACCGTACGGATCTCCTGAAACAGATCGGTGTCACGAAAGCGCCGGCGACCTATCCGGAGTTACTGACGGTTCTGGACAAGTTGAAGGCCGAGTTCAACACCAAGGACAAGAACTTCTCGACGTTCCACATGCCGGGACGCTACTGGTTCGCGGCGATGGCCTTCGTGAAGGACGCCGGGGGCGAGATGGCCGTCCAGGAGGACGGCCGCTGGCGGGGCGCGCTCTCCGATCCGCGGTCGGTCGAGGGCCTCAAGGTGTGGAAGAAGCTGCTCGACGACTACTACGTCGGCGACCGGTCGAAGGACAACAGCGACGAGCCGGGCGTCGTCGGCCAGGGCAAGACGGGCATGTTCTACGGGAACACCTGGGAGGCCAACGCGGCGGCCGACCCGCGCGCGGGCGGCAACCCGGCCGTGAAGGGCAAGTTCGACACCTTCGCCTTCCCCGGCCCCTCGGGGAAGCTGCTGCCGCCCTTCCTCGGCGGCTCCATGCTCGCCGTTCCGGCCAAGTCCCGTAAGCAGGACATGGCCCAGGAGTGGATCAAGCTCTTCACCGACCGGCAGTCGCAGCGTGTGCTGATCAAGGCGGAGACCCTGCCCAACAACACGGTCCAGCTGAAGGAGGTCCCCGCCGACGGGATCAACGGCCCCGCCGCGCTGGCCGCGACCCGGGGCTGGGTCACCCCGCTCGCCCCCGGCTGGACGGCCGTGGAGAAGTCCAACGTCCTCCCGGAGATGCTCCAGGCCATCGCGACGGACAAGAAGTCGGTCGAGCAGGCGACCCGGGACGCGGACCGCGCGATCGACGCGGTGATCAACAAGAACTGACGCATACGCCCCCGGCACCGCCCCTTCCCCGCCCCGGACGGGTCCGCGCCGCGCCGCCCGCATCTTCCCCGTCGGCCCCACCGGTCCCGCGCGCGCTCCCCCGCCGCGCGGCCGGTGGGGGCGCGCGCGGCGCGGCGCGCCGGACCCGGGCCGTCCGGCGGACCGGAAGGACCGGGGCCGGGGGGTATCCCGCAGCCGCCGCGCCCCGACCACGGAGGAGACCCCCCGCATGGCGACCGCCGACCCAACCCGCCCCGCCCGGGCCCCGTTACGACCGGCCCCGGTCCGGGCCCGACCGGCCGGACGGCGCCCCACCGCCCCCGGGGCCGGCGCCCCGGGCCGGGCCCGGACCCTGCGCCGCCGCGCGGTGCCGTACATCCTCATCGCGCCGGCCGTGCTGGCACTCGCCGGGGTGCTGGGCTACCCCCTGATCGAACTGCTCCTGCTGTCGTTCCAGGACATGACCCGGCGCGAGCTGTTCGCCGGTACCCAGCCGCCCTGGGTGGGGTTCGAGCAGTACCGAACGGTCCTCTCGGACCGCTTCTTCTGGACCGTCGTCGGCCGGACGACCCTGTTCACCCTGGTCTGCACAGTGGCGACGATGGGCGTCGCGATGCTGATGGCGCTGCTGCTGCGCCGGGTGTCGCCCTGGGTACGGCTGGCGACGGGCGCCGTCCTGGTCGCGGTGTGGGCGATGCCGGTGATGGTCGCCGCGGCCGTCTTCCGCTGGCTGGTGGATCCCGAGTTCGGGGTGGCCAACTATCTGCTGGGGCTGCTGCCCGGGGTCTCCTTCGAGCGGCACAACTGGTTCGAGGACCCCTGGCAGGGATTCGCCGTCATCGCCGCCGTGGTGATCTGGGGATCGCTGCCGTTCGCGACGATCACCCTCCAGGCCGCGCTCACCCAGGTACCGCCGGAGCTGGAGGAGGCCGCGCGGTGCGACGGCGCCGAGGGCACCCGGGTCTTCCGGCATGTCGTCTTCCCGGTGATCCGGCCCGCGTTCGTCATGGTCACATCGCTCACCGCGATCTGGACCTTCGGCGTCTTCAACCAGATCTGGCTGATGCGCAACGGCACCCCGGAGAAGGAGTACTACCTGCTCGGTGTGCACTCCTTCATCGAGTCGTTCGCCGTCAACCGCTACAGCGTGGGCGCGGCGATCGCGGTGATCACCGTACTGCTGCTGCTCGTCGGCGCCGTGGTCTACGTACGCCAGCTGGTGAGAATGGGAGAGACCGAGTGAGCACCGACCGCAGCGCCCGCACCTCCACCGCCCCGCGCGCCCCGCTCCGCCGGTCCCGCCCCCGCCGCTCCCGGCGCGCGAACGCGCTGGCCCTCCTCTTCTGCGCCGTGATGGCGTTCCCCGTCTACTGGATGCTGCTGACGGCGCTGCGGCCCGCCTGGGAGATCCGCCGCAACCCGCCGCGGCTGTGGCCGAGCGGGCTGACGCTGGAGCACTTCCGGCGGGCCGTGGAGTCGGACACGTTCTGGTCCAGCGTCCGGGCCAGCGCCCTGGTCGGCGTCGGGACCGTACTGATCTCCCTGGTCATCGGGGTACTGGCGGCGTACGCGGTGGCCCGCTTCGTCTTCCTGGGGCGCCGGGTCTTCGTCCTGGCCATCCTCTGTGTCCAGATGATCCCGCTCGCCGGTCTGATCATCCCGCTGTATCTGCTGCTCAGCGACGCCGGACTGACGGACAGTCTGACCGGGGTCGTCCTGACGTACCTGGTGTTCATGCTGCCGTTCACGATCTGGCTGCTGCGCGGCTTCGTGGTCGCCGTCCCCGCCGAGCTGGAGGAGGCGGCCATGGTCGACGGGTGTACCAGGGCCGGGGCCTTCCGGCGGGTACTGCTGCCGCTGCTCGCCCCCGGCCTGGTCGCGACCTCCGTCTACTCCCTGGTCCAGGCGTGGAACGAGTACGTCCTCGCCTATGTGCTGCTCTCCAGCGACGACAAGCAGACCGTCTCCATCTGGCTGGTGTCGTTCCAGACCACGTTCGGCACGGACTACGGCGCGCTGATGGCGGGCGCCACGCTGACGGCCCTGCCCGTCGTCGTCTTCTTCATGATCGTGCAGCGGCGGGTGGCGAACGGACTGGCGGCGGGTGCCGTCAAGGGATGACCGCCCGCGGACCGCCCGAGCTCCGGCCCCGCGCCCGAGCTCCGCCCACCACCACCCGTTCCGCCCCAGACCACCCGTTCCGCCCCCGAACCGCCGCCGCCGACCGCGGCTCCCCACCGCGGTCACGTGTCACCGGCGTCGACGACGACACCGGTGACGTACCCCCACGTCCTTCCCCCGGTACCAGCGCCGGTCCGGACGTCCGCCCAAGGGCGGCCGGGCCGGCTCCGACCAGCAGGAGAACTACCGTGACGTCCGACCGTCTTGACCTGGTGTCCAAGCTCTACCAGCCGTCCGGCTGGCCGCGGGTGCTCGAAGCGGCCAGCGGCCAACGCTCCACCGGTCCCCTGGTGGTGGACCTCGACCCGACCACCTTCTGCGATCTGGCCTGCCCCGAGTGCATCAGCGGCAAGCTCCTCAACCAGGGCCGCTTCACCCCCGAACGGCTCGCGGAACTCGCCCAGGAACTGGTGTCGATGGCCGTCCGCGGCGTCGTCCTCATCGGCGGCGGCGAGCCGCTGGCCCACCGCGGCACCCGTCAGGTGCTGCGGACCCTCGGCGAGGCGGGTATCGCCATCGGTGTCGTCACCAACGGCACCATGATCCAGCAGAACCTCGACGAACTGGCCCGCTACGCCTCCTGGGTCCGGGTGTCGATGGACTCCGGATCAGCCGACACATACGGCGTCTTCCGCCCGGACCGAAAAGGGCGAAGCATGTTCGACAAGGTGATCGCCAATATGCGGCTGCTGGCCGCGGAGAAGGAGGGTGCCCTCGGCTACTCGTTCCTCATCATGACCCGGCTGCAGCCCGACGGCACGGTGGTGAGCAACCACCACGAGGTGCTGCAGGCGGCCCGGCTGGCGAAGGACATCGGCTGCGACTACTTCGAGTCCAAGGCCATGTTCGACGACGGCCACCACGTCATCCAGCTCCCGGAGGAGATACTCGCCTCCGTCGAGGAGCAACTGCGCCAGGCGCGGCTGCTGGCCGACGACGGTTTCGAGGTCATCGACTCCTCGACCCTGACATCCCTGCGGAACCGGGTCGGCGCCGTCCAGCCGAAGGACTACCACAGCTGCCCGGTGGCGGAGCTGCGGACGCTGATCACCCCGTCGGGGGTGTACATCTGCTCCTACCACCGGGGCAACCCGCTGGCGAAGATCGGTGACGCGGTCACCGAACCGCTGCCGGACATCTGGAAGACGGCGGACCGCGGGATCGTCGATCCCAGCCGGGACTGCCGTTTCCACTGCGCGCGTCACCGCTCCAACCTCGAACTCCAGAAGATCGGGGCCGGAGCGGCGACGGAGGAACCGGTCGAGGACTACGACCCGTTCATCTGATCCGCGGCCAGTCCGTCCGACGCCCGGGTGGGAATCACCCGGGCGTCGGGGTGTGCGGTACGGAGCGCGTCGCGCAGCGCCGCCGCGATCTCGGTGGTCTCGTCGGCACGGCACACACCCACCAGGGCGCCGCCGCCGCCCGCGCCGCTGAGCTTGAACGGCAGACCCGTGACGGCGAGCGCCACCGCGCGCAGCTCCTCCAGTACCGGGGTGGACATCCTCTGCTGGTCGCGCATGGTGACATGGGCCCGGTCCATGGCGTCGGCGAGCCCGCCGAGGTCTTCGGCGGCGATCGCGGACCAGGCGGCGGCGGAGGCCGCGTCGGCCTCCTTCAAATAGCTCGCCAGGGCGGGGTCGCCGTCCCTGAGCTGGGCGCGGACGATCCGGATGTGGTCGCCGGTGTCCTTGCGCTGCGCCGAGTCGAGGACCAGGACGGTCCAGCCGGCCGGGAAGCGGGTCCGTTCCAGGACGGCGGGGAGCCCGGTGCTCCGGCCGCCGATGAGCAGCGCGCCGCCCTCGACGACCGCGAGGTGGTCCATCCCGCCGCCGTTGAAGTGGGCGAACTCGAACTCGTAGGCCCATCGCGCGAGCAGGGCCACCGGGACGGTGTCCGGTGCGGGGACACAGGCGTCGGTGTACGCCCGGAAGAGGCCGACGATCAGGGCGGTCGAGGAGGAGAGCCCGCTGGCGGCGGGCGCGTCGCTGCGCACGGCGACCGCGGGCGGACGCGGGGGGAGGCCGGTGATCCGCTCCCGGAGGAACTCCCAGACCTGGCCGGACCAGTCGCCGGAGGGCGCCGGGGGCGGCCCGGGGACGGTGGTGACCTCGGTGGACAGGTCGAGTGCGACGCTGACGCTCCGGCCGCCGAGCCAGTCGAGGTCCTCGCCCGACAGACAGGCCCGGCAGGGGACGGTCGCGCGCACCCCGTACCGTAAGGCGCCGTCGGCGGTGATACCGGCGTCGGGCGTACCGGGCGTATCGGGCGAGGTCTCCGCCGGGGGGTGGACGGGGCCGGTCACCGGGCCTGGAACTTTCCGGTCTCGCCGAACGCCCGGTACATCTCCAGGACGGCCGCGGTGGCCCGGTACAGCGGCTCGGGCGCCTCGTCGGGGTGGTGCCAGGCGGTACGGACCACCTCGTCCCGCCCCGGGTTCAGCTCGCCGCTCCAGGTACGGGCGGTGAAGAGCAGGGCGAAGGAGTGCATCACATCCCCGTTGGGGTAAGTGAGGGTGTGCAGCGCCGGGTCGGAGAGGGAGCCGAAGGGCACCAGGTCCTCCCGGCGTACCAGCAGTCCGGTCTCCTCCTTGAGTTCGCGGACCGCGGTGTCGGTGAAGTCGCCGCCCTCCTCGCAGGCCCCGGCCGGGATCTCCCAGAGACCGTTGTCGGCGCGCTGCTGGAACAGCACCCGGCCGTCCGGGTCGGTGAGCAGGACCTGGGCGCCGGGTACGAGCAGCAGTCTGCTGCCCACCGACTGTCTCAACTGCCAGACGTACGAGCCGATGTAACCCACCTCTGCCGTTCCTTTCCTGGTGGCGACGGCGGTGGCCGCCGCGATCACACCTGCTCCGTCAGCCAGGCGGGCACCGCGTCCGGCGTGCTGTTCAGCCAGCGGACGTACCGGTCGACACCCTCGCGCACGGTGATGCCCGGGGTCCAGCTCATCAGCTCGCGCAGCCGGTCGGTGGCGGCGTAGCCGCCCATGGGGTCGTCGGCGGGGCGGGGGGTGGTGACGAACCGCGCGTCCGCGTAGTGCGGGGCGATCAGTTCGGCGACGTCGCGGACGGAGGTGGGGATGCCGGAGCCCACGTTCACGGTCTCGCCGACCACCCCGTCCTCGACCAGGGCGAGGGCGGTGGCGGCGGCGATGTCGTCGACATGGACCAGGTCGCGGACCTGGAGGCCACCGCCGTTGAGCCGCATCGGCAGTCCGGCGCGGGCGTGCATGGCGAGCCAGGCCACCATCCAGGAGTGGCTGCCCGGCTTGGGGGTCTGCGGATCGCCGTAGACGGAGAAGTACCGCAGGATGGCGTAGTCGGTCCCGGTGCCGGCGAGCAGCAGCCGGGTCTGGTGCTCGCCCCACAGCTTGGAGTTGGCGTAGACCGACAGCGGGTGGGGTGTCTGGTCCTCGGCGAACCGCTGGGGTTCCGCGGGTCCGGTGGCGGGGGCGGTCCCGTTGCCGTAGACGGCGGCCGACGAGACGAAGACCAGTCGGCGCACCCGGGCCGCGACGGCCTCCTCCAGTACGGTCTCGGTGCCGGCGACATTGGCCTCGAAGGCGATGTCGGGGCGGCGGGTGCAGGCGGCGACGTCCGCGAAGGCCGCGGCGTGCACCAGCAGATCCGCCCCGTCGAGCACCCGGCGGACGGCGTCCCGGTCGCGGACGTCGCCGACGACCAGTTCGGCGCCCTGCCGCCGGGTGCCGAACATCTCGTGGACGGCGTCCGGGTAGGCGTCCATCCGGTCGAGGACGGTGACCTCCGCCTCGGCGCTCCGCAGCAGCCGGGTGAGCCGGCTGCCGACCAGGCCGCCGCCGCCGGTGACCACGATCCGGGCGCCGCGGAGCTTCTCCAGCCGGGTGGTGACCGAATTCCCGGCCGCCGTTTCCTGCGCGGTGTTCTCCGCGTTCTCCGCGCCCGCTGCCGCCGTTTTCTCGGGTGCCCCGCCCGTTACTCCGCCGTTCACATTCCGCGGGACCGTCCCGTCGTTGCGTTCCGTCACATCGTTCGTGCCCGGCATGCAGACTCCTCATGGCGATACGCAGGTGGTGAATCGTGTACAGGGACAGCATGACGATCTTCAACGGCCGGAACCAGGGCGCCTTTTTGGCACTCTTGCGGCCCGGGAAAGCGGCACCGTACTGTCCGGATCCGTATGTGTCCCCCGGGGATTACCTCACCGCTATTCGGCCAGTACGGCGAGAAATCGCGGGAAACGAAGCGCGACAGGAGTGCGGCACGGGTGGGGCACGAGTGGGGAACGGATGCGAAGCGGGTGCGGAGTGAGAGCGGAAGTACGGAGGTTCCGGTGACGTCCTATCGTCTGAGCGGTGCGGTGATGACCCATCCGAAGCGGCTCGCGGCGGCCGAACAATTGGCCGGTTCCGCTCCCCCGGGGGCGCTGCGGGTCGTCATGGACCCCGACCCCGGGGGGCGGCCATCGGTCCTGCGGACGGCGATCGCGGCCTGGTCGGCGATCGAGGACGACGCCACCCACCACCTGGTGATCCAGGACGACTTGCGGCTGTCGGACACGTTCTTCGAGCGGGCCCGGGCGGCCGTGGCGGCGATGCCGAACGCGGCCCTGGCGCTGTTCGCGCTGTGGGATTCCCGCAACGGCGCGGCGGTACGTTTCGGGGCGCTGGCCGGGGCGCGCTGGGTGGCCACGGTCAATGAGTACTTTCCGTGTGTGGCGACCGTGCTGCCGCGGGACGTGGCGGCCGGGTTCGTGGATTACGGCAGGGCCCGGCTCGACGCCTGGCCGGACGACATCCTGATGTACCGCTATCTCCGCGACAGCGGGGTCCCCGGCTATGCCGCGGTGCCCAGCCTGGTGGAGCACGAGGACGAGGGCAGCCTTTCCGGCAACGCCTTCAGAGGACCACGCCGTTCCGTTTGCTTTCTCCCCGAGGACCGGCCGGGCGACGAGAGTGTCCGGTTGTCGGGACTGCGTGTCGCGCCGTTCTTCAAGAACGGGATCGCGCAGTGTGCCGTACGAGCGGAAGCGCCCGGCCCCGAACGGTGGCTGCATCTTGAATGCGAGTCATTTCTGGAGGGCTCGGGATTTCGGGGAGAAAGACTGGATTCGGCCATGCTGGGATTGACCGAAGTCGCCGACCGGGAGGCGGTCCGGGGCACCTGGCTCACCGCGTTCACCCTCGGTTTCGTCCACCGGCGCGACGGCCGGGGCGGCGATCTCGATCCGGCGCGCGATCCGGTGCTGGCCGAGGCACTGGCGACGATCGGTCCCGGCGGGATCAGCCATCGCAGGTCGGACGCGGAGATCGCGGAGGTACGGGAGGGGCTGGCGGAGGTCGCGGGGGCGGGCCTCGCGGCCGGGCTGGCCGCCGGGGAGCGCCGCCCGTCCCGCCGGTCGGCCCCGGGCGGCGCTCCGGAAGCCCCGGCGGTGGGTCTGCTGGGCGGGGCGAGTCCGTTGGGCGAGCACATCGCCCGGGGTCTGATGGACAAGGGGTTCACGGTCACCCCGGCCGGGCCCGGCGGGGAGGGGCCGTACCGGGGTCTTGACGCGCTGATCGATCTGCGTCCGCTGTACGGCGGTGAGCTCGCCCCCGCGGGTGTCGTGCTCCAGTCGCTGGACCGGGCCACGGGTACGGTCCGCGGCACGCACACCCTGTATACGGGCGATCTGTACGGTCCGGGCTGTCCTCGCGACTCGGTGATCGGCCGGCTGGTCTGGGACGCGTTGCGCTATCAGCCGCTGGTGGTGCCCGATTCACCGGAGGGCGGGCCGCGGCCGTTGCGTCCCCTGCACACGGCCGATCTGGTCGACGCGCTGGCGCACGCGGTGTCCGCTCCCCCGGCGGAGCACGCCGTACTGCTGCCCACGGGTGAACCGGTGGGGATACGGGAGTTGGCCGAGCTGGTCCGCGAGGGGGTCCGGCCGGTACCGCTGGAGACGGTTCCGGCCCTGCCGCGCCGGGGCACCGGACGGCCGGGGCCCGTACCGGCCTGCCCTCGGCTCGCGGGGTGGAAACCGGTCCGGGAGCTACGGCAGGGACTGCACGCCTTCGCGCAGTGGCTGGCGTACGAGGGCATCCGCAACGCGCCGGTGTGACATCGAGAAAAGGGTCTCGGCACCAGCGGGGTCACCCGGTACCGGGACCCGGGCGACCGCCCCGGCGCCGGATGTGCGGCCCGGTGCGGGGACGGTCGCGGTCCGGCCCCGGGGGACAGGGGGCCGGCACCCCGTACCGGGCACGGGACCCGGCAGGGGCGGTTCGGGAGGCGTGGATTACGGGCCGCCGGACCTCAGGCGCGGTTGCGGGCCCGCTTGCGGGTCATCACCAGGGCGCCGCCGCCGACTCCGAGCAGCACGGCCGCGCCGCCCGCCAGATAGAGGGTGGTGGCGCTGCCGCCGGTCTCGGCGAGGTTCGGCTCGTCGCCCGTCTGGGTCTCGACATCGGGCTTCGGCTCGCCCTTCGGGTCCTCCTTCTTCGGCTCCTCCGGCTTGACCGCCGCCTTCTTCGGCGTCTCGCAGGTGGCCTTCACCAGGGTGACGGCGCCGTCCACTTCCGCGACGTTCAGCTTCAGCGGGTTGACGCTCACCTTCAGTTCGAGGGCGGTGGCGGCGGCGGTCCGAGAGGTGGTCTCGGTCCGCGACAGATCGAGCGTGACCTCGCCGACGCCCGGCACGGTGACCTTCGTACGGCCCGCGGCGCCCAGGGTCACCTTCTGGCCGAGGATCCGTACGGTGCCCAGCAGGTTCGACGTCGCGACGGGCTTCTCGCCGACGGCGCACCGGGCCTCGGACGTGACCTGTTCGACCTCGACAAGGGAGAGCAGAGGCAGTCCGGGGATATGCACCCTGGCGCGGGCGAGGTTCGCGTAGCCCACGGCCGCGTCGCGGTCGGCGGTGGCGCGGGCGGTGGCGACATCCGCCCGGAGCATGGAGAAGGGCTTGCCCTGGTCGACCCCGTCCAGCCGGACGGACAGCGCGGTCTCGTCGGCGCTCGCGGGCGCCGACACCTCGTTCAGCGACGCGCGCAGCGGTACCTGAACGGTCTTGTTGAGCAGGGACACGTCGAGCCCGGCGCGGAGGACGACCGCACCCGCCCGGCCCTTCGCGTCGCCTCCCGTGGCGTGCGCGGGACCGGCCAGCGCGACGGGGGCCGCGACGAGGGCGACGGCTGCCGTGACGGCGGCGCAGCGGCGAGCGGGCATGCGAAAGGTAGTGCTGTTCACGATGGTGGAACCCCCACAGGAGAACGACGTCGCCCACCGGACCGCGGGGACACGCGGCCGACGGCGATCGGGACGCCCTCATCTTTACGCACTGAGAGTGAACCGACGGACACCCGGCGTCAGTTCACCCCAAAGAGGGGTTTCCGTGAGTACGTTCGATCCGTGGCGGCACAGGCGTTCCCCGGAGCCCCTCGCGTGGCGGGCGCGAGCCCGCTCGGGGGCGGTTACGGGGCGCGCGGACCGCGGTACGGGAAGAAGGGTTCAACGACCGGGGCCGCCGGATGTCACGGGCGGTCAACCCGGCGGCCCGGCGGCCCGGCCCGATCGGAACCTCAGCCGACGATACGGCCGTTGAGCACCACGCGCCGGGGCGCGGCCAGTGCGCGGACGTCGGCGCGCGGGTCGTCGCCGTACACCACCAGGTCGGCGGGGGCGCCCTCGTCGAGCGCCGGGCGGCCGAGCCAGGCCCGTGCGCCCCAGGTGGTCGCGGAGAGCGCGGCGAGCGGCGGGATCCCCGCCCTGACCAGTTCGGCGACCTCGGCGGCGACCAGTCCGTGGGCGAGCGATCCGCCGGCGTCGGTGCCGACGAAGACCGGGATGCCCGCGTCGTAGGCGGACCGCACGGTGTCGTACCGCCGGGCGTGGAGCCGTCGCATATGGCCGGACCAGCGGGGGAACTTGGCCTCGCCGCCGTCGGCCAGCGCCGGGAAGGTGGCGATATTGACCAGGGTCGGCACGATGGCGACCCCGCGTTCGGCGAAGAGCGGGATGGTGTCGTCGGTGAGCCCGGTGGCGTGTTCGACGCAGTCGATGCCCGCCTCGACGAGATCGCGCAGGGAGTCCTCGGCGAAGCAGTGCGCGGTGACCCGGGCGCCCAGCCGGTGGGCCTCGGCGATGGCCGCCTCGACGGCGTCGCGCGGCCAGCAGGCGGTCAGATCACCGGCGTCGCGGTCGATCCAGTCGCCGACCAGTTTCACCCAGCCGTCGCCGCGCCGGGCCTCCCGGGCGACGTACTCGACCAGGTCGCCGGGTTCGATCTCATGGGCGTAGTTGCGGATGTAGCGGCGGGTGCGGGCGATGTGCCGCCCGGCGCGGATGATCTTCGGCAGATCCTCGCGGTCGTCGATCCAGCGGGTGTCGGCCGCCGAACCGGCGTCCCGGATCAGCAGGGTGCCCGCGTCCCGGTCGGCCAGCGCCTGCTTCTCACTGGTGATGTCGTCCACGGCGCCGTGCGCGTCGAGACCGACATGGCAGTGCGCGTCGACCAGGCCCGGCAGCGCCCAGCCGGTCACGGTCGCCGTCGGCGCGGCGGCCGGCCGGTGGTAGGTGACGCGCCCGCCGACGACCCACAACTCGTCCCGGACGTCCTCCGGACCGACGAGCACCCGCCCCTTCACATGCAGCACCGTGTGATCGCTCATATCGGCACTGTACGAGGGTCCCGGCGGGCGCCACGAGGGCACCCGGGCACGGGCCGGGCGAGGCCGAACCGGGCCGGGCCGTGCCGTGCCGAACGGGCCCGAGGCGGCGGGCGGCCGGGACCGTGCCTGGGTACCCTCGTCCGAGCGGCCGGAACACCCCGGCCTGAACCGAACTGTCCGAAGAAGGCATCCACCGTGACACATCCGTTTCTGGACCTCCCCCCGCTGACCGCCGCCCGGTTCGCGGCCATCGAACGGCGGGTCGCCGCCCTCCTCGGCACCGAGCAGGACGTGGTGATCACCCAGGGCGAGGCGCTGCTGCCGCTGGAGGGCTGTATCCGCTCCGGCGCCCGGCCGGGTTCCACGGCGCTGAACGTGGTCACGGGTCCGTACGGCCAGACCTTCGGCGACTGGCTGCGCGACTGCGGGGCGAAGGTCGTCGATCTGGAGGTGCCCTTCCATACGGCGGTCACCGCCGAGCAGGTCGAACGCGCCCTGGCGGAGCACCCGGAGATCGACTTCGTCTCCCTGGTGCACGCCGAGGCCGCGACCGGCAACACCAACCCGGTGACGGAGATCGGGGAGGTCGTCCGGGCGCACGGCGCGCTGTTCATGCTGGACGCGGTGGCGTCGGTGGCGGCCGAGCCGCTGCTGCCGGACGCCTGGGGCGTCGATCTGTGCGTGATCGGGGCGCAGAAGGCGATGGGCGGCCCGGCGGGGGTTTCGGCGGTGTCGGTGAGCGGGCGGGCCTGGGAGCGGTTCGCGGCGAACCCGGCCGCGCCCCGGCGGTCGTATCTCTCGCTCCTCGACTGGAAGGAGCGGTGGATCGACGGCGGGCGCCGGGCGCTGCTGCACGCGCCCGCCCAGCTGGAGATGCTGGCGCTGGAGGCGTGTGTCGAGCGGATCGAGAAGGACGGTCTCGACACGGTCGTGAGCCGCCACACCCGGGCGGCGGCGGCGACCAGGGCGGGCGCGGCGGTGCTCGGCGGCGGTGTCGAGCCGTATGTGTACGAGGCGCGGGACGCGGCGCCGGTGGCGACGACGCTGCGGACGACGGGAGGCGTGGACGCGGCCGGTCTCGTCGCGGCCGCACTGGCGGTCGACCCGTCGCTGCCGCTGGTCGCGGGCGGTGGGGCGCTGGCCGGGGAGATGATCCGCGTCAACCACTACGGCGCGGACGCGACCCTGGACGCGGTCCTGTCGTCGCTGTCGGCCGTGGGCGCGGCGCTGGCCGCTTCGGGTACGGCGCCGGAGCCGGTCGACCAGACGGCGGCGCGGCGCGCGGCGCTGGCCGCCTGGGGATAGCCGCCCGGGGACGATACCGGGCGATACGGAAATCCTTCCGTCGAGCACCACCGGCGGTACCGGAAAACAATTCCACAGCACGACAAAGCAAACGGGAAGCTTATTCCATCGCATTTAATGATGGCAGCTTCCCGTTTTCTTCTGCCCGGGTTCCGGGGCCCTAAACGCTAAAGTTTCGACAGGGTGAATCCGGCATCCGGCCGTGTGACCGACTCCACAATGGCGGCATTTCGCGGCTTATATGCCGTACAAACAGGGGCATATCTCTCCATGGGTCGAGGCGAGCTCGCGCCCGCGCGATAACACATCATCGTCATTCACCCAACCCGTCCCGACCATGCATTCATTGAATGCGATGGGTAAGTTGAATCGACATGAACGCCGCGCAGGACAACCTGGTACGAGCCGATTCCCGCCGTGAATTCACTGTCATCGAGACCCCTGTGGTCGAGGACGGAGCCGCGATCTGGCGTATCGCCCGCGACTCCGAGGTACTGGACCTCAACTCCTCGTACAGCTATCTGCTGTGGTGTCGCGACTTCGCCGCCACATCGCTGGTCGCCAGGGGATCCGCCGGGGAGCCCATCGCCTTCGTCACCGGTTACGCCCGCCCGGACCGGCCCGAGACGCTGGTGGTCTGGCAGATCGCCGTGGACCGGGAGCACCGGGGGCGCGGACTCGCGGGCGCCCTGCTGGACGCACTGACCGCCCGGGTGACCACCGGCCTCGGGATCCGCTCCCTGGAGACCACCGTCACCCCCGGCAATACCGCGTCCGACCGGCTGTTCACCGCCTACGCCGAGCGCCACGGCGCCCGGCTGGAGCGGACGGTCCTCTTCGACGGCGGACTGTTCCCGGACGGGGCGGAGCACGAACCGGAAGTGCTGTACCGCATCGGGCCCCTCACCGGCTGACCCCTCCGCCACCGCCACCGGCACCGGCACCGGCACCGGCACCGGCACCCGTATCACCGGGTGTTACCCCCGTCGCCTCCGCCTCCGTTCGCCTCCGCGCCGCCCGGCTCCGGGCGGCGGCCCACACCACGGGAGACCGCAGTGACCATCACCCCGCCCGCCCTCAGTGTCTTCGAGACCCTCGAGTCGGAGGTGCGCAGCTACTGCCGCGGCTGGCCCGCCGTCTTCGACCGCGCCCAGGGCAGCCGCCTCACCGACGAGGACGGACACTCCTACCTCGACTTCTTCGCCGGCGCCGGATCCCTCAACTACGGCCACAACAACCCGGTCCTGAAACGAGCCCTGCTCGACTATCTGGAACGGGACGGCATCACCCACGGCCTCGATATGGCGACCACGGCCAAGCGGACGTTCCTGGAGACGTTCCAGGACCTGGTCCTGCGGCCCCGCGACCTCCCCCACAAGGTGATGTTCCCCGGCCCGACCGGCACCAACGCGGTGGAGGCGGCGCTGAAGCTGGCCCGCAAGGTCAAGGGCCGCGAGTCGGTGGTCTCCTTCACCAACGCGTTCCACGGCATGTCCCTGGGATCGCTCGCGGTCACCGGCAACGCCTTCAAGCGCGCCGGGGCGGGTATCCCCCTGGTGCACGGCACCCCGATGCCGTTCGACAACTACTTCGACGGCACGATTCCCGACTTCCTCTGGTTCGAACGGCTGCTGGAGGACCGGGGATCCGGCCTCAACACCCCCGCCGCGGTGATCGTCGAGACCGTCCAGGGCGAGGGCGGGATCAATGTCGCCAGGCCCGAGTGGCTGCGGGCGCTCAAGGAGCTGTGCGAGCGGCGCGACATGCTGCTGATCGTCGACGACATCCAGATGGGCTGCGGCCGGACCGGTGGGTTCTTCTCCTTCGAGGAGGCGGGCATCGTCCCGGACATCGTGACGCTCTCCAAGTCGATCAGCGGCTACGGACTGCCGATGTCCCTCTGCCTGTTCCTGCCGGAGCTGGACATCTGGGAGCCCGGCGAGCACAACGGCACCTTCCGCGGCAACAATCCGGCGTTCGTCACGGCCGCCGCGGCGCTCCGGACGTACTGGGCCGACGGCGAACTGGAGAAGCAGACCGCCCGGCGGGGCGAGCAGATCGAGCAGGCGCTGCTCGCGCTCGCGGGTGAGAGCGCCGAGCCCGGTTTCTCCTTCCGGGGCCGCGGTCTGGTCTGGGGACTCGAATTCACCGACAAGGCCCGGGCGTCGGCGATCTGCGCCCGCGCCTTCGAGCTGGGGCTGCTGCTGGAGACGTCGGGGCCCGAGGGCGAGGTGGTGAAGCTGCTGCCGCCGCTCACCGTCTCGGCCGACGAACTCGACGAGGGGCTGCGGGTCGTCGCCCGCGCCGTCCGCGAGACCGCGGCCACCGACTGACGGATGGCCGCCCGGCCCATCCGACCCGATCCGGCCCGACGAACAGACGGAACCGACGGCACAGCCGGCACAGACGGCAGACGACCGACGCAACCGACACGACCGATCGACCGAACGAACCGACAGAGGTGACAGCAGCGTGATCGTCCGATCCCTCGCCGAGATCGAGGACACCGAGCGCCATGTGAAGGCGGCCTCCGGCACCTGGGAGAGCAAGCGTCTGGTGCTGGCCCGCGAGAAGGTCGGCTTCTCCCTCCACGAGACCGTGCTGTACGCGGGCACGGAGACGTCGATGTGGTACGCGAACCATGTCGAGGCGGTGCTCTGTGTGGCGGGCAGCGCCGAACTGACGGACCACGAGACGGGCAAGGTCCATCCGATCGAGCCGGGCACGATGTATCTGCTCGACGGGCACGAGCGCCATTCGCTCCGCGCCCTCACCGACTTCCGCTGTGTCTGCGTCTTCAACCCCCCGGTGACCGGCCGGGAGGACCATGACGAGAACGGCGTCTATCCCCTGATCACCGAGGAGGACTGAACATGGCCACCGCTACCGACCGGCGTACCGACCTCTATCCGACCCGGGAGAAGACCGAGGTGGTGACGGTTCGCCGGGACCCCGTCGTCTGGTCCGCGCCCGGCGCGCCGGGGCCGCTGCTCCCCGCCGAGCTGGCCTCGTACGAACGCGACGGCTTCATCCCGGTGGAGGACCAGATCACCGATGAGGAGGTCGCCCTCTACCGGACCGAGATGGAGCGGCTGATCGCCGATCCGGAGATCCGCGCCGACGAGCGTGCGATCGTCGAGCCGTCGTCGGAGAAGGTCCGCTCGATCTTCGAGGTGCACAAGCTGAGCGCCGTCTTCGGCGCCCTGGTCCGGGACGAGCGGGTGGTGGGCCGGGCCCGTCAGATCCTCGGCTCGGACGTCTACGTCCACCAGTCGCGGATCAATGTGAAGCCGGGCTTCGGGGCCTCGGGCTTCTACTGGCACTCGGACTTCGAGACCTGGCACGCGGAGGACGGCATGCCCGCGATGCGGGCGGTCTCGGTCTCGATCGCCCTGACGGAGAACCGGGACACCAACGGCGGGCTGATGATCATGCCGGGCTCGCACCGCACCTTCCTGGGCTGTGCGGGTGAGACGCCGACGGACAACTACAAGCGGTCGCTCCGGATGCAGGTGGCGGGGACGCCGTCGGAATCGGCGCTGACGGGGCTCGCCGACGAGCACGGCATCCGGCTGTTCACCGGCCGGGCCGGTTCGTCGACCTGGTTCGACTGCAACTGCATGCACGGCTCCGGGGACAACATCACCCCGTACGCCCGCAGCAATGTCTTCATCGTCTTCAACAGCGTGGAGAACGCGGCGGTCGAGCCGTTCGCGGCGCCGATCCGGCGGCCGGAGTTCATCGGGGCGCGCGACTTCACCCCGGTCCGGCCCGGCTAGCCGGTACGTATCAGGGGGCGGGTGTCATCGCGCAACTGCCCCGTGCCGCGAACGGCCCCGTACGTACGGCGGACCGGCCCGCTCCCCCGCGGCGGACCGGGTGTCCCGTGGGCTCAGACGGTCTGCAGAACGGGGTAGTCCGTGTAGCCGTTCTCGCCGCCGCCGAAGAAGGTCGCCGGGTCGGGGTCGTTGTACGGTCCGTCGGTACGCAGCCGGGCCGGCAGGTCCGGGTTGGCGAGGAAGAGGGAGCCGTAGGCGATCAGATCGGCCGTGCCGTCCTCGACGAGCGCGAGCCGGGCCGCCGGGCCCTCGGTCGTGGGGTTGAGGATGAACCGTCCGGAGAAGCGCTCGCGCAGCTCCAGGGTGAGCGGGCGGAGCTCGGCCGACGCCTCCAGCAGATGCAGATAGGCGATACCGATCGGGTCGAGCGCCCCGACCAGGGTCCGGTAGACGCCGTCCGGCTCGGGCTCGGCCATGTCGTTGATCGGATTGGCCGGGGAGAGCCGCAGCCCGACCCGGTCGGCGCCGATCGCGTCCGCGACGGCCCGGGTCACCGTGACGGCGAACCGGGTCCGGTTCTCCTCCGAGCCGCCCCACTCGTCGGTGCGCCGATTGGTGTTGGGCGCCAGGAACTGGTGGATGAGATAGCCGTTGGCGCCGTGCAGCTCGACCCCGTCGAAGCCGGCGGCCACCGCGTTGCGGGCGGCGGACACGTACTCGTCGACGGTGCCGGGAATGTCGTCGGCGGCCAGCTCGCGCGGCTCGGTGAAGTCCTTCATGCCGTCCTTGGTGAAGAGCTGCCCGCTCGGGGTGACCGCGGAGGGCCCGACCGGACGCAGTTCGCCGGGGAGCAGATCGGGGTGGCCGATCCGGCCGGAGTGCATCAGCTGGGCGAAGATCGTGCCGCCCCGGGCGTGTACGGCGTCGGTGACCTTGCGCCAGCCCGCGATCTGCTCGTCGCTGTGGAGTCCGGGGGTGTCGGGGTAGCCCTGCCCGCCGATGGAGGGCTGGACGCCCTCGGTGACGATCAGGCCGGCGGAGGCGCGCTGCGCGTAATACTCGGCCATCGACTCGGTGGGCGAGTGCCCCGGACCGTACGCCCTGGAACGGGTCATCGGGGCCATGGCGATGCGGTTGGCGAGGCGGCGGCCGGCGAGGTCGACGGGGTCGAAGGCAAGGGACATCTGGGGCTCCCATAAATGTGGTCGGCCAAGGAAAATATTTGTGTGGCCGACCAAAGAAATCGGCACGGCGACCACTGTAGCGCATTGATTGGCCGACCAAGGTAAAATCTCGGTGAGGCGCCGGGGGGATACTGGACGGCGCGGACGGGAGACCGCGAGCGACGACCGGCGGCCCACGCCGACACGCCTGTGAGGAGGGTCCGATGACGACCGAGACCGAGCCCGGATTCGGGGCGGGAGCGGCAGCCGCCGCGGCGGACGGCACGACGGCGTCCGCGGCCGGCTGCCGGGAGTGCGCGGGCGACGACCGTCACGACGACACGACGGCGTGCGGGGAGGCCGCTCCCGGGCCACCCGCCGACGACGGCGGCTGTTGTCCCGGCGGGGCGGGTCCGGCCAACGCGCTCACCTGTGACGAGAAGGCGCCCGTGTCGTTCGCGGTGGCCCGGGTCGCCCGGCTGCACCGGATGGCGGGCGGCAAGCCCCTCCGGGCGCTCGGCCTCTACCCCGGGCAGGAGTACGTCATGGTGCATCTGTGGCTCAACGGCCCCTCGCGCCAGGCCGATCTGATCCGGGTGGCGGATCTCGACCCGTCCACGGTCACCAAGATGCTCCAGCGACTCGAACTGGCCGGACACGTCCGGCGCAGGCCCGACCCGGCGGACCGCCGGGCGGTCCTCGTGGAGGCGACCGAGGCCAGCGCCGAACTGCGGACCGCGGTGGAGGCGACCCTGATCCATCTGGAGGAGCAGCTACTCACCGGTCTCGACCAGGGCGAGCGCCGGGAGCTGACGCGGCTGCTGGCCAAGACGGAACTGAATCTGTGCCGGACCACCGGGGAGTGCCTCCCGCCCGAGTGACGCGGGCCCGGCTCACGCCTTCCGGGGATCCGTTACGACCCGGGCGGCTCACGCCTTACCGGGATCCGCTACGCCACGCGCCTCACGCCTTCCCGGGACCCGTTACGACCCGCCCCCGGCCCGGTCCACGGCGGCGAGCAGCAGATCCACGTGGGCGGGCGTGTTGTAGAGGTGGAAGGAGACCCGCAGGTTCCCGGCCCTGGCGGAGGTGACGATGCCCTCCTCGGCGAGCCTGGGCGCCAGGTCCGTGAGCCCGGGGACGGCGACGATCGCGGACTCCCCCGGCAGCGGCGCGTACCCCCGTTCGGTCAGCCCCTCCCGCAGCCCGCGGGCGAGCGCCGTCACATGCCGGTGGACCGTCTCGATCCCGATCTTCTCCAGCAGTTCCAGCGCCGGGGCGGCGGCGTGGAAGGCCGGATAGGCCGGTGACTCGTCGAATCGCCGCGCCGTCGCCGCGAGCCGCTCGGGCGGGCCGTAGAGCGCGCCGTCCTCGGACGCGAACACCCCGGGGAACAGGGGGCGGAGGGTCCGCTGCGCCTCCTCGGTGACGGTCAGGTACGCGAGCCCGCGCGGCGCGAGCAAGTACTTGTACCCGACGGTGACCGTGTAGTCCCAGTCCCCGGCAGTCAGCGGCAGCCAGCCCGCGGACTGGCTGGCGTCGAGCAGGGTCCGCGCGCCGTGCGCGGCGGCGGCCTCCCGTATCGCCGCGAGATCGGCGACGCGTCCGTCGGCGGACTGGACGGCGGAGAAGGCGACCAGGGCCGTACCGGGGCGGACGGCCTCGGCGAGCCGATCCAGCGGTACGTAGCGCGGCCGGAGATCGCCGCGCGCGACGAAGGGCGTGATCACGGAGGCGAACTCGCCCTCGGGGAAGAGGACCTCCGCGCCCGGCGGCAGCGACTGGGCGACCAGCCCGACGGCGGTGGAGAGGGCGCTGCCCACGGCCACCCGGCCGGGGTCGACACCCCCGAGCCGCGCGAAGGCGGCGCGTACGGCGGTCACCGTGTCGTACTCCCCGGCGCCGCCCGGCCGCCCGGCCGCCAGCTCGTCCATCAGGTCCCGGACGGCGGCGACGGAACGGAGTGGCGGGACGCCGCAGGAGGAGGTGTTCAGATACGTCGTGCGCAGCGCGAACTCGGTCTCGGCGAGAGTATCCATGCGATCACCCTGCGGGGGCGCGGAGCACCGGTCAACCGGGAAACCAGGGGGGTGTCCTCCGGCTCGCCCACCCCGCCGCGGGCGGGGTTACGCGTTCTCCGCCTGGCGGGAGGTCCAGGCGCGGTCGAGGGCCTGGGCGAAGAGCTCGACGGGCTGGGCGCCCGAGAGGCCGTAGCGGCGGTCGAAGACGAAGAACGGCACGCCCCGCGCGCCCATCTCCGCGGCCTCGCGCTCGTCCGCGCGGACCTCGTCCGCGTACACCGACCGGTCGGCGACGACCCCGCGTACCTCCGTCTCGTCCATTCCGGCCTCGACCGCGAGGGCGATCAGCACCTCGTCGTCGTAGACGGACCGCTCGTCGGCGAAGTTGGCACGGTAGACCAGGTCGAGCAGCTCGCCCTGGCGGCCCCCGGCCTTCGCCAGATGGAGCACCCGGTGGATGTCAAAGCTGTTGCCGTGGTCGCGGTGGGCCGTGTCGTAGGCAAGGCCGTCGGCGCGCGCGGTCGCGGCGACGTGCTCCTCCATCCCGCGCGCCTCCTCCTCGGTGCGGCCGTACTTCGCGCGCAGGATCTCGATCACCGAGGTGATGTCGTGCTTGGGCCGGTCGGGGTCCAGCTCGTACGAGCGGTGCACCACCTCGACCTCGTCACGGGCGGCGAACTCCGCCAGCGCCTGCTCGAAACGCGCCTTCCCGATATAGCACCAGGGGCATGCGATATCCCCCCATATCTCGACGCGCATCACGATCGTCTCCCCGCCTTCCCGTTCCTTCGTCTTCGGTGCCCTCTCCGGCTCAGGTCTCAACACCCGCCGCGCCCCCCTCATTCCCGGCTCCCCGGCCCGGTACCGGCCCATGGGATTCTGACCCCATGGGACGGTGGGGGCTGTTCGGGCGACGGGCGCGGGCGCGCTGGCTGCATCTCATTGTCGGCGGCGCCCTGTTCATGCCGTTCTGGCTGCTCGCGTCCGTTCTCGTGGCGCCGCTCACCGAGTCCGGCGCGCTCTTCGCCGCCTCGTTCTCCGATCAGCTGGTGGCCTACGCCCTCGGCCTCCCGCTGGCCGCCGTCGCCGGGCTCGCCGCCCCGGTCCGACCCCTCTCCGTGGCCGCCGCGCGGGGACTGTGCGGGCTGCCGGACGAGTCCTTCGCGGACGGCCCCGCCCGCTCCCGCGCCGCCCGGCTACGGGCGGCGGCCTGGTTCGTGCTGCACACCGGGGCGGGGGCGCTGATCAGCGGTGCGACGCTCGCCCTGCCGCCGCTCGCGGTGACTTTGGTCCTGGTCCCGCTCCTCCCCGCGGCGCGCTCCGGGATGAAGGTGCCGGACCATCCGGTCTGGGTGTTCGCCCTGTCCCCGGTCGCCGGCGCGGCCCTGCTGATCGCCCTCGCGGCGGGCGTGGCGGCGGCCGGACGGGGGATGGCGCGGGCCGCCGCCGTCCTGCTGGGCCCGACCCCGGCGGACCGGCTGGCGGCGGCCGAGCGACGGGCGACGGAGCTGGCGGAGCGCAACCGGCTCGCGCGCGAGCTGCACGACTCGGTGGGGCACGCGCTGAGCGCCGTGACACTGCAGGCGGGGGCCGCGCGCCGGCTGCTGGACCGCGATCCGGAGTTCGTCCGGGAAGCGCTCGCGGACATCGAGGAGACCGCCCGCCGCACGGTGGGCGAGCTGGACACCGTCCTCGGGCTGCTGCGCGACGGGGATCCGCCCGGCGGCGTACGCGGCCCGACGCTGGCGGACCTCGACGGACTGCTGGCCCGCGGTGGCGTACCGGTGACGCCGGAGCGCTCGGGTGATCCCGCCGCCGTACCTGCGCCGGTGTCCCGGGAGGCGTACCGGATCGTCCAGGAGGGGCTGAGCAACGTCCTGCGCCACGCCGGGCCCGTCCCGGTGTCGCTGAGCATCGCCGTGGACGGCGAGAAGGTGGAGATCACGATGGAGAACCCACTGCCGGACCGGCCACCGGTGGTCCGCCCCGGCGGGGGCCGCGGTCTGCGCGGCGTCACCGAACGGGCCGTCCTGCTGGGCGGGGTGTCCGAGGCGGGGGCCCGGGAGCGGGACGGGGTGTGGCGGCTGTACGCGGCCCTCCCCCTCGCCGGCGCGCCGGGGCGGAAGGGCGGCGGCCGGTGAGCGGCGACGGCACGCGAACGGACGGAAATCGGCGAATACCGCCTCTGCGGATCGTCGTCGCCGACGACGAGCGCATGGTGCGTACGGCCCTGCGGGCGATCCTCTCCGCCGAGCCCGATCTGACCGTGGTCGGAGAGGCGGCGGACGGCGCCGAAGCGGTGTCCGTGGTCCGGGAGGCGGCACCGGACGTGGTGCTGATGGATGTCCGGATGCCCGGGATCGACGGCATCCGGGCCACCGAGCTGATCCTCGCCGGCACCACCGCCGCCGACACCTCCCCGCCGCGGATCCTGGTGGTGACGACGTTCGAGAACGACGCCTATGTGTACGACGCGCTGCGCGCGGGCGCCGCGGGCTTCCTGTTGAAGCGGGCGGCCGCGGAGGACCTGGTGGCGGCGGTCCGGCTGGTCGCCCGCAGCGACTCGCTGCTTTTCCCGTCGGCGGTACGGACCCTGGCCGCTTCGTACGCCGGTCCGGCGGCCGGATCGCCCCCGCCGTGGGCGGCCCGGCTGACCGAACGGGAGGCGGACGTGCTGCGGCTGATGGCGACGGGCCTGACGAACGCGGAGATCGCCGGGCGGATGGCGATCGGCCGGGCCACGGTGAAGACCCATGTGGCGTCCGTCCTGGCGAAGACGGGCACCCGGGACCGCACCCAGGCGGTGATCGCGGCGTACGAGACGGGCTTCGTGTCCCCCCGCTGACCCCCGTTTGACCGGCCCGCCGACCGCCCCGGGAAGAGGCGCCGAGCACGGATGGCGGGGAACCCGGGGAACCATTGACGGGGTGCCGCTCGTCTTCCGGACGGGATGAACAAGACGATCAGACACACCGCCGTCTTCAGCCTGCTGCTGGTGCTCGCCCTGCTCCTCCGGGCCACCTGGGTACAGGCGTACGACGCGGAGGCACTCGCGGACAACGACAAGAACCGGCGCCAGGTCATCGACCAGTACGCCCAGCCACTGGGCGACATCGTGGTGGCCGGGACCCCCGTGACGGGCTCGAAGCCGAGCCGTTCCGGGGATCTCGCCTATCAGCGGACCTATCCGGAGGCCGAGCTGTACGCCCCGGTGACGGGCTACAGCTCGCAGGCGTACGGCTCCACCCAACTGGAGGGAATCTACGGCGATGTCCTGGACGGCACGGACGACCGGCTGAAGGACCCGGTGGACGCCCTCACCCGGGCCCAACAGGAGCCGGGTGATGTGCTCACGACCATCGACCCGGCGGTGCAGGAGGCCGCGTTCAAGGCCCTCGGCGACACCAAGGGCGCCGTGGTGGCCATGGATCCGGAGACCGGCAGGATCCTCGGTCTGGCGAGCACCCCCTCGTACGATCCGTCGACGATCGCCGGGACCACCGACGGCGAGGCGTGGCAGAAGCTGCTGGACGACCCGGACAAGCCCATGGTCAACCGCGCGCTGCGGCAGCCGCTGGCGCCGGGCTCGACGTTCAAGCTGGTGGTCGCCGCCGCCGCGCTGGAGGAGGGGCTCTACGGGTCGGTGGACGAGGCGACGGCCAGTCCGATGCCGTACACCCTGCCGCTGACGTCGAAGCCGCTGCCGAACGACATCGCGAACGCGCCCTGCGAGGACGCCTCGATCCGGACCGCCCTGCGCTGGTCGTGCAACAACGTCTTCGCGAAGATCGCGATCGATCTGGGCCAGGACAAGGTACGGGCGATGGCCGAGAAGTTCGGCTTCAACGCGGAGCGGGACGTCCCGGTCAGGGCGTACGAGAGCGTGTACCCGAAGGGGCTGGACGCGCCGCAGACCGGGCTGACCGGGATCGGCCAGTTCGACGTCACCGCCACCCCGCTCCAGATGGCGCTGGTCTCCGCGGCGATCGCCAACGACGGCGTCCTCAAGGACCCGCACATGGTCTCCCAGGTCGTGGACTCCGAGGGCACCGTCCTCGACTCCTACGACGGCGGCCAAGGCAAGCGGATCCTCTCGGAGGAGACCGCGGAACAGCTGCGCGACGCGATGGTCACGGTCGTCGAGGACGGCACCGCTTCGAAGGCCCGGGTCTCCGGCGCCGAGGTGGGCGGCAAGACGGGCACCGCGCAGCGGGGTGTGAACAACAGCGGCAAGCCGTACGCCTGGTTCACCTCGTACGGCACGGACCGCGACACCGGCAAGCAGGTCGCGGTCGCCGTGGTGATCGAGGACGCGGGCGGCCCCCGCTCCGAGGTCAGCGGCAACGGCCTGGCGGCGCCGGTGGCGCAGAAGGTGATGACAGCCGCGCTGAAGTGACACGGCGCGAGGGTGGAGGGGCGCGGGCCGGGGTTGCCC